>NZ_JBEYVP010000015.1:0-208583 GCF_040644035.1 Streptomyces sp. NPDC047042
CCGTCCGGCGTTTGAGGACGAGGCCGTTCAGGCCGAAGCGGGGGTCTGGGGGCGGCAGCCCCCAGGGATGGGACGGGTAGGGGCGGCGGGGGCGAAGGAAACCCGGCCTGGGTCAGTTCTTGCTGCGCCTGCGGGCCAGGGCCACCGCGCCCGCGCCCGCCGTGAGCAGGGCCGCCGATCCCGCCGCGAGATACGGCGTCACCGAACTGCCGCCCGTCTCCGCGAGGCCCGCCTCGGCCGGGGACGGGGCCGGAGCTCCCTGCGGCTTCACCTCCGTCTCCACCTCCGCAGCCGCCGGCTCCGTCGGCGCAGCCGCCGGCGCCTCGCAAGTCGCCTTCGCCAGAGTCACCGTGCCCTCGACCTCCGCCACCCCCAGGTTCAACGGGTTGACGGACACCTTGAGTTCGAGCGCGGTCGCAGCCGCCGTGCGGGTCGTCGTCTCCGTCTGCGACAGATCCAGGCGTACCTCGCCGACCCCCGGCACCTTCACCTCGACCGGCCCGCTCGGCGTCAGCGTCACCTTCTTGCCGAGTGCCGTCACCGAACCCAGCAGGTTCGCGTCGGCGACCGGCTTCTCCCCGGCCACGCAGGTCGCCTTCGACGTGACCTGCTCCACCTCGATGAGGGACAGGAGGGGCAGACCCGGCACATGGAGCTTCGCGTGGGTGAGCCGGGTGGACGCCTCCGCCCTGCCCTCCGCGACCGTCGCCTTCGCCTCCGCGACCTCCGCCCCGAGCACGTTGAACGGCTTTCCGCCGTCCACGCCGTCCAACGAGGCGGTCAGCGCCGTCTGTTCGGCGCTCTGCGGCGCCTGCACCTCGTTCAGCGCGACCGCGAGCGGGGCGCTCACGCTCTTGTTGAGGAGGGACACGTTCAGCCCCGTGCGGAGGACGACCGCGCTCGCGCTGCCCTGGTCCTCCGTGGCGTGGGCCAGGGTGGCGGGGCCGGCGGCCGCCAGGGCCGTGGCGGCCGCGACGGTGGCCAGACGGCGTGCGGGCAGGCGGAAGTTGTTCGCGTTCACGGTTTGGGGACCCCTCGGAGAGACACGCTTGGGACCCGGTAAGAATTACGTACCGCGAGCTAACGGTCAGCAATCTGACGCGACTTCACTCCTACGTGAGGTTTCCGTGCAGATTTTCGAATCTCACACCACAATCCGTCCGTTCAGCACCACCCGGCGCGGCGCCCCCAGCACCCGTACGTCCGCCCGCGGATCGCTCTCGTACACCACCAGGTCCGCCGCCTCCCCCTCCGCCAGACCGGGCCGGCCCAGCCACTCCCGCGCGCCCCAGGTCGTCGCCGACAGGGCCTCCACCGCCGGGATGCCCGCCTTGGTCAGCTCGGCCACCTCCGCCGCGACCAGCCCGTGCGGCAGCGTGCCTCCGGCGTCCGTGCCGACGTACACCGGGATCCCGGCGTCGTACGCGGAACGCACCGTGTCATAGCGGCGTTCGTGCAGGCGGCGCATATGGGCCGACCAGGTCGGGAACTTGGCGTCGCCTGATGCCGCGAGGTTCGGGAACGTCGCGATGTTCACCAGGGTCGGGACGATCGCCACGCCACGTGAGGCGAACAGCGGGATCGTGTCCTCGGTGAGGCCCGTCGCGTGCTCGATACAGTCGATGCCCGCCTCGACCAGGTCCCGCAGGGAGTCCTCCGCGAAACAGTGCGCCGTGACCCGTGTGCCCAGGCGGTGGGCCTCCGTGATCGCCGCCTCCACCGCCTCGCGCGGCCAGCAGGCGGAGAGGTCGCCGGTACCCCGGTCCAGCCAGTCGCCCACCAGCTTCACCCAGCCGTCGCCGCGCCGGGCCTCCTGGGCGACGTACGCCACCAGGTCGTCCGGCTCGATCTCGTGGGCGAAGCCGCGGATGTAGCGGCGGGTGCGGGCGATGTGCCGGCCCGCCCTGATGATCTCCGGGAGGTCCTTACGGGCGTCCGTCCAGCGCGTGTCCGAGGGTGAGCCCGCGTCCCGGATGAGGAGGGTTCCGGCGTCCCGGTCGGTCAGCGCCTGCTTCTCCGCCGTATCCTCGGGCACCGGGCCGTCCGGCCCCAGGCCCACATGGCAGTGCGCGTCGACCAGACCGGGCAACGCCCAGCCCTCCACCGTACGGACGTCACGGGCGCCGGGCGGGCGGTCGTACGCGATCCTGCCGCCGACCACCCACAGCTCGTCCCGGATCTCCTCCGGGCCGACCAGCACCCGCCCCTTCACATGCAGCACCGCCTGATCGCTCATGGACGGCACCTTAGGGCCTGCCGTTTGGATCACGCCTGGGCCGCGGGGTGTGGCACGCACATCTGCCGCGTTGTCGTCGGTTGCCGACGCTCCGCGTCGACGCCCTCCTCCGCCTTGCAGCTGCACGCACCACACCCCGCTCACCGGCAGACAAAGGCGCCGCAGCTCGAAACCGGCGTGATCCAAACGACAGGCCCTAGTTCCGCCGGTCCCTCGGTTCCTCGTCCGGCTCCTTACCGTCCCTCTCCTCCACGTCCGCCATCGCCGGGTCCAGCAGGCGGGAGAGGAAGTGGCGGGTGCGTTCGTGGGAGGGGTTGGTGATGACCTGCGCGGGGGTGCCGTCCTCGACGATCACTCCGCCGTCCATGAAGACGACCCGGTCGGCGACCTCGCGGGCGAACGTCATCTCGTGCGTGACGACCATCATCGTCATGCCCTCGTTCGCCAGTCGGCGCATGACCGCCAGTACGTCACCCACCAGCTCGGGGTCGAGTGCCGAGGTCGGCTCGTCGAACAGCATCACCTCGGGGCCCATCGCCAACGCCCGTGCGATGGCGACCCGTTGCTGCTGGCCGCCGGAGAGGGAGGAGGGGTACGCGTCGGCCTTCTCGGAGAGGCCCACGCGCTCCAGGTTCTGCGCGGCCACCCGCGCCGCCTCGGCCTTGTCCCGCTTCAGCACCCGGCGTTGCGGCAGTGTCAGGTTCTCCGTCACCGTCAGATGCGGGAAGAGGTTGAACTGCTGGAAGACCATGCCGATACGGCGGCGGACCTCGTCGATGTCGACGTCGGGATGCGTGACCTCCGTACCGCCGACGAAGACCTGGCCCTTGGTCGGCTCCTCCAGCAGGTTGACGCACCGCAGGAGGGTCGACTTGCCCGAGCCGGACGGGCCGATCACGCACACGACCTCGCCCTGGCCGATCTCCAGGTCGATACCGCGCAGCACCTCGTTGTCGCCGAACGACTTGTACAGGTCCCGGACCTGGATCTCCGGCACCGTCGCGTCCTTGACGCCGCCGCTCGTCCCGCCGCTCGTCCCGTCGCTCATCGCGTCGCCTCCCCCGCCTTCGTCTCCAGCCGTCGGACGACGAAGCCCAGCGGCACCGTCACCAGCAGATAGCACAGGCCCGCCACCAGGATCGGTGTGGAGTTGGCGGTCTGGCTCGCCAAGTCACGGCCGTACTTGGCCAGTTCGCGTTCCTCCAGGGTGACGCCGAGGAACAGCACCAGCGAGGAGTCCTTGAAGAGGAGCACCAACTCGTTGGTGAGCGGCGGGATCACGATCCGGAACGCCTGCGGGATGATGATCGAGACCATCGCCCGCGCGTGCGAGAAGCCCAGTGAACGCGCCGCCTCCATCTGGCCCTTGGGCACCGCCTGGATGCCCGCGCGGATCGTCTCCGCCATGTACGCGGCCGACACCAGACCGAGTGCCAGCGCCACCTTGCCGTACGTCCCGCCGGGGATCTCCGTGCCGGGGAAGGCGAGGGGCACCGCCACGCCCACGAAGATGAAGATGAGAAGGGCGGGCAGACCACGGAAGATCTCGATGTAGATGCCCGCGACCCAGCGGTAGGGGCCCACCGGCGACAGTCGCATCAGGGCGATCACCATCCCCAGCACCAGGCCGAAGACAAAGCCCGACAGGGTGTAGAGGACGGTGTTCTTGAGGGCGAGGGTGATGATGTCCGGGAACATCTCCTTCGCCAGGTCCGCCTGCGCGAACTGGTTCTTCAGCCGGGCCCAGTCGGCCGACACCGCGAGGGCGACGATCGCCGCGACGAACAGCGCGTACTGGGCGCCCCGGGACAGTGCCCGTTTCTGCGTACGGCTCAACCCTTGCTTGCGGGGCTGTACTTGCTCCGTGGAGGACTCGGTCATGACGCGGACGGCGCTGCCGCGGACTCGTCGTACGGGCCGATCCACTGCTCGTACAGCTTCTTGTACGTGCCGTCGGCCTTCGCGTCGGCGATCGCCTTGTTGAGGGCGGCGAGCAGCTTGGTGTTGCCCTTCTTCACCGTGAAGCCGTACTGCTCACCGGTGTTGAGGTTGGCCACCACCTTGAAGGCGTCCGCGTTGGCCGGGGTCTTCAGCCAGCCCTGGACGACCGGGTAGTCGATGATGACGGCGTCGACCTGGCCGGTGCGCAGGCCGTTGAGGACCGCGTCGGAGGATTCGAAGGAGACCGGGTCGTAGTCCTTGCTCTTGGCGTAGTCCTCGCCGGTGGTCTGCGCCTGGGCGCCGATCTTCTTGCCCTTGAGGTCGGCGGCGGAGCCGATGCCGCTCTTCTTGTCGACGAGGACGGCCTGCGTCGCGTTGAAGTAGGGGTCGGAGAAGTCGACGTTCTTCTTGCGCTCCTCGGTGATGGTCATGCCGGCCGCGCCGAGGTCGCACTGGTCGGAGTTGAGGAAGGCGCCCGTCTTGAAGTTCTCGAAGGGCGTGTCGAGGATTTCCTGCTTCACGCCGAGGTTCTTCGCGGCGAGGTCGACGAGCGACACGTCGAAGCCCTGCACCTTGCCGTCGATCTCCGACTGGAAGGGCGGATAGGGCAGATGGGTGCAGACGGTGAGCTGCCCGCCCTTGACGAGTTCGACCCCGCCGGCGGCGGTCTTCGAGGCGCCGCCGCTGTCGTCGTCCGAGGAGCAGCCGGCCACGAGCAGGAGCCCGGCCGTCGCGGTGGTGGCGGCCAGGATGCGGGACCGTCGTCCGAGGACCGTGTTCACGGGGACCTCCTGTGGGGGGAATGTGAGTTCTGATTATAAGGAAACGTTTGACTATCTCAAATCATTCTGATGGTTGCGATGCCCTGTGACCTGTGGTTTTGAGGCGGCACGGGCTCGAATGACGTGGGCCGGGGGCGGGAAGGATCTCCGGTTAGTCTCGACTCGACGTACCTGTTCCCGCGATTCGAAGAGAGCAACACCGTGACCACGCACCCCTTCCTGGACCTGGCGCCGCTGACCGCGGCCCGCTTCGCGTCGATCGAGGACCGCGTGGCGCGGCTGCTCTCCACCGAGCAGGACGTCGTGATCACGCAGGGCGAGGCGCTGCTGCCCCTGGAGGGTGCCATCAGGGGGACCGCGGGGCCGGGCACGACGGCCCTCAACATCGTCACCGGCCCCTACGGGCAGACCTTCGGTGACTGGCTGCGGGACTGCGGGGCAACGGTCGTGGACCTGGCGGTGCCCTTCCACACCGCCGTCACGGCCGCCCAGATCCGGGAGGCGTTCGCCGAGCACCCGGAGATCGACTTCGTCTCGCTGGTGCACGCGGAGGCGGCGACCGGCAACACCAACCCGGTCGCGGAGATCGGCGAGGCGGTACGGGAACAGGGTGCCCTCTTCTACCTCGACGCCGTCGCGTCGGTGGGCGCCGAGCCGGTGCTGCCGGACGCGTGGGGTGTCGACCTGTGCGTGATCGGGGCACAGAAGGCGATGGGCGGGCCGGCCGGTGTGTCGGCGGTGTCGGTGAGCGAGCGGGCGTGGGCGCGGATGGCGGCGAATCCGGGGGCGCCGCGCCGGTCGTACCTCTCCCTGCTGGACTGGAAGGAGCGGTGGATCGACGGCGGCCGCCGCACCCTCCTGCACGCGCCCGCCCAGTTGGAGATGCTCGCGCTGGAGGCGTGCGTCGAGCGGATCGAGGCGGCGGGGCTGGACACGGTGATCGCCCGGCACACCGCCGCGGCGGCGGCCACCCGGGTGGGGGCGCTCGCGCTGGGCGGCGGCCTCGAGCCGTATGTGTACGAGGCGAAGGACGCGGCGCCGGTCGCGACGACGCTGCGGGTGCCCGCCGGGGTCGTCGCGTCGGAGCTGGTGGCGAGCGCGCTGGCCGTCGAGCCGGCGCTGCCGCTGGCGGCGGGTGGTGGCGCCCTGGCCAAGGAGATGATCCGGGTCAACCACTACGGTGCCGACGCGACGCGGGAGGCGGTCCTCGGGAGCCTGACCGCGCTGGGGGCGGCCCTGGCGGACCGGGGGCTCACGGTGGACGTCGAAGGGGCCCGGCGGGCGATCGCGAATTTCTCGTGAATGCGCGATGAAATTGGGTACTTATATTCCTGGCAGCTTCCCGCATTCTTCTGCCCGCTTTTCTTCGCCCTAAACGCAAAGGTTTCGCGAACGAATCAAGTGAATTACATGAGTGTGACGCATGCAACAACCTGCCCGCTTTGTCTGGCTATTCGCCACACAAAGCGGGCATTTCAGTGCCCGGTCGATAACATATTCACGACCGTTCCGTAACCCCGATCGGCGATGCATTTTTGATTTTCCCTGGGTAAGTTCGATTTGCATGAGCGCCGTACGGACAGATCTGCAAATCGACCGACCGATGGTTTCCGACGGAGCCGCGCTGTGGCGGATCGCCAGGGACTCGAAGGTTCTCGACCTCAACTCGTCGTACAGCTATCTGCTCTGGTGCCGGGACTTCGCCGCCACCTCGGTCGTCGCCCGGGACGCCGACGGCGATCCGGTCGGCTTCGTCACCGGGTACGTCAGGCCGGACCGGCCGCGCACCCTGGTCGTCTGGCAGGTGGCCGTCGACGCCGGCCACCAGGGGCGCGGACTCGCCGGCGCGCTGCTCGACGCGCTGGCCCGGCGGGTCGGCGCCGAGCAGGGGCTGACCACCCTCGAGACCACCATCACGCCGGACAACAGCGCCTCGCAGCGCCTGTTCACGTCGTTCGCGCGACGGCACGGCGCCTCCGTCGAGCGGGAGGTGCTGTTCGAGGCGGACCTGTTCCCGAGCGACCCGGCGGGTCCGGCCGGGCCGGACGACCCGCACGACCCCGAGGTCCTGTACCGCATCGGCCCCCTCACCGGTCTCTCCGGTCTCACCGGCTGACCCGGCCCGCCGCCTCGATCGACCCGGGCAGCCCAACCAACTCCAACGCACAAGCACCTCAGCACTCCCGCACCTCCAGCACTTCCAGCACCGCAAGGAGTTCATCGCCGTGACCATCACCCAGCCCGACCTGAGCGTCTTCGAAACAGTCGAGTCCGAGGTGCGCAGCTACTGCCGCAGCTGGCCCGCCGTGTTCGACCGGGCGCAGGGCAGCCGGATGTACGACGAGGACGGCCGTACCTACCTCGACTTCTTCGCGGGCGCCGGATCACTCAACTACGGCCACAACAACCCCGTACTGAAACGGGCGTTGATCGACTATCTGGAACGGGACGGTGTCACGCACGGCCTCGACATGTCGACCGTCGCCAAGCGCGCGTTCCTGGAGTCCTTCCAGGAGCTCGTGCTGCGGCCCCGCGAACTGCCGTACAAGGTCATGTTCCCGGGCCCGACCGGCACCAACGCCGTCGAGTCGGCGTTGAAGTTGGCGCGGAAGGTGAAGGGGCGGGAGGCCATCGTGTCCTTCACCAACGCCTTCCACGGCATGTCCCTCGGGTCGCTCGCCGTGACCGGCAACGCCTTCAAGCGGGCCGGCGCGGGCATTCCGCTGGTGCACGGAACGCCGATGCCGTTCGACAACTACTTCGAGGGGACCGTCCCCGACTTCCTGTGGTTCGAGCGGCTGTTGGAGGACCAGGGCTCCGGTCTCAACAAGCCGGCCGCGGTGATCGTGGAGACCGTGCAGGGCGAGGGCGGCATCAACGTGGCGCGCCCGGAGTGGCTGCGGGCCCTGGCCGAGCTGTGCGAGCGGCAGGACATGCTGCTGATCGTCGACGACATCCAGATGGGCTGCGGGCGGACCGGTGCCTTCTTCTCCTTCGAGGAGGCGGGCATCGTGCCCGACATCGTCACCGTGTCGAAGTCCATCAGCGGGTACGGACTGCCCATGTCGCTCTGCCTGTTCAGGCCCGAGCTGGACGTGTGGGAGCCGGGCGAGCACAACGGCACGTTCCGCGGCAACAACCCGGCGTTCGTGACGGCCGCCGCCGCGCTGGAGACGTACTGGTCCGACGGTTCGGCCATGGAGAAGCAGACGCGCGCGCGGGGTGAGCAGGTCGAGGAGGCACTGATCTCGATCACCGAGGAGAACCTCGCCGACGTCAAGGAGTACCGGGGCCGGGGGCTGGTGTGGGGCATGGAGTTCCACGAGAAGGAGCGCGCGGGGCGGGTCGCCCGACGGGCCTTCGAACTCGGGCTGCTCGTCGAGACGTCCGGCCCGGAGAGCGAGGTCGTGAAGCTGCTGCCGGCGCTCACCATCACGCCGGAGGAGCTGGACGAGGGACTGCGGGTCGTTGCCCGCGCCGTCCGCGAGACCGTCAAGTCTGTCTGAGATCAAGTCAGTCCGAGAGAGGGGTTGTTGAGCACGTGATCGTCCGTTCGTTCAAGGACATCGAGGGTACCGACCGGCATGTGAGGGCGGCGTCCGGCACCTGGGAGAGCAAACGCATCGTCCTCGCCAAGGAGCGGGTCGGTTTCTCGCTGCACGAGACCGTCCTGTACGCGGGCACGAAGACGTCGATGTGGTACGCGAACCATGTCGAGGCCGTCGTGTGCGTCGAGGGCGAGGCCCTGCTGACCGACGACGAGACCGGGCGGACGTACACGATCACCCCCGGCACCATGTACCTCCTCGACGGGCACGAGCGGCACACGATGCGGATCAAGGAGGACTTCCGCTGCCTGTGCGTCTTCAATCCGCCCGTGACCGGCCGCGAGGACCACGACGAGAACGGCGTCTATCCCCTGCTGACGGAACCCGACTTCACCCCCGACTCCGAGGAGGTCTGACACCCATGTCACTCACGTCCACGTCCGCTTCCACGTCGACGTCCGCTCTCACCGACCTGTACCCCACCCGGGGCGCCGTCGAGGTGACCGTCCCGCGGCAGGACCCGGTCATCTGGGGGGCGCCGGACACGCCCGGGCCGTTCGCCGCGGCCGAGCTCATGGCGTACGAGCGTGATGGTTTCCGGGCGATCAACCAGCTCCTCGACGATGACGAAGTGGCGCTGTATCGGGCCGAGTTGGAGCGGCTGATCGCCGATCCGGCCGTCCGGGCGGACGAGCGGTCGATCATCGAGCCGAAGTCGAAGGAGATCCGCTCGGTCTTCGAGGTGCACCGGATCAGCGAGGTGTTCGCGCGGCTGGTGCGGGACGAGCGGGTCGTCGGGCGGGCCCGGCAGCTTCTCGGCTCCGACGTGTATGTCCACCAGTCGCGGATCAACGTCAAGCCGGGGTTCGGGGCGGGCGGCTTCTACTGGCACTCCGACTTCGAGACCTGGCACGCGGAGGACGGCCTGCCGAACATGCGGACGGTGTCGGTGTCGATCGCGCTGACCGAGAACCTGGACACCAACGGCGGCCTCATGATCATGCCGGGTTCGCACCGGACGTTCCTCGGCTGTGCGGGGGCGACGCCCGAGGACAACTACAAGAAGTCGCTCCAGATGCAGGACGCGGGCACCCCGTCCGACGAGGCGCTGACCTCGCTGGCCGACGAGCACGGGATCAAGTTGTTCACGGGCAGGGCGGGTTCGGCGACCTGGTTCGACTGCAACTGCATGCACGGCTCCGGGGACAACATCACGCCGTACCCGCGCAGCAACGTCTTCATCGTGTTCAACAGCGTGGAGAACCGGGCGGTGGAACCGTTCGCGGCACCGGTACGCAGGCCGGAGTTCATCGGGGCTCGGGACTTCACGCCGGTGAGGTGACTTCTCGAGGCCGTGGACCTCAGGCCGTCGACCTCAGGCCGTGGACCTCAGAGCCACGCGAGTGCGGCCGCGCGCTCCAGTACGTTGCGTACGGCCGTGCCGTCCCCGCTCTCGCCGCGCGGCACCTCGTCCGGTGTGTGACGCCCGCCCACGAGCAGGCAGAAGTCGACCGGATCCAGGACGAGTTCGGCTTGTACGGGCTCGTCCTCCGAGCCCAGCACCCATTCCTCGCCGCCGGTGACGGCGAAGAGGACCGGGGGCGCTTCGGGCCCGAGCGCCGCGCCGAGGATACGGACGGCGAGGTGGACCAGTCGCCACAGGTGCGGGTCGGGCAGGGGCGGTACGGCGAGGCCGAGGGCGCGGCCGATGTCGTCGGTGTGGATCCACGCCTCGAAGGCCCGGATCATGAAGTGGTCGGCAACGGGCAGCCGCGCGCCCGTCAACGTCAGGGCGACGGCGGCGGGTTCGGGGTCGCGGGCCTCGGGTGTGGCGAGCAGGGCGGCGGCCTGGGCGGCCCAGGTGTCGACGGTCTCCCGGGGCGCGCGGCGCCGCTCGTGGGCGATCACCTCGGCGGTGCGCTCGGCCCAGGCGGTCTCCCAGCCGGCGTCGTCCTCGTCCGGTGAGGGCGTCCGCAGGACGGGAATTCGGGGTTCCAGCCCGAGCCCCAGGGCCAGCGGTTCGTCCGCCGCGATGAGATGGGCGACGGTGTCGCGCACATCCCAGTCGTGCACGACGGGCGTGTGCCAGACTCCACGCCCCTCCGCGCCCACCTCACGCAGGAGAGCCTGAAGCGCGGAGACGGCGCCGGCGTAGGGAGCGGCGTACGGGGCGAGGCCAAAGGCGGAAACGGGCCGACGCGAACGAAGAGCGAGGGCGAGCACACCGCCCGCCTCCGGCACCCGCGCGGCACTGCTCCCGCCGGCGGGCTCGCCCACAGCTCCGTCCCCGAGCCGGTGACCGGAGGGCGGGTCCGCGACCCGCCCGTCCGAGGACCCCCTCGTACCCCCGGCCGCGAGCCGGTGGCCCGAGAGCCCGCCCGGGCCCCCGTCCGCCAGCCGGTCACCGGAGGGCCCGTCCTCGAGGCGGTTGGCCGGGAGGGTGCTCGGAGTGCCCTCCGGGAGCCCCGTGTCGGCGGGGCCGTCCAGCATGCGTACCGTTTCGCGTAGGCGTCGCGCCTCCGCCGTGCAGGTGTCGCACTCCGCCAGGTGCGGTCGGATCGTGTGTTCGTCGCCCGGTTGCAGGGCGCCGAAGGCCCACGCGGGGAGCAACTCCCGTACCGTCTCGTGGTCGTGATCGCCGGTCACCCCGCACCTCCTTCTCCCACCGCTGCCATCATGCGCCTCTTTCCAGTGCGGGGTCGGGCGGCTCGGCCAAAGTCTGTGCCAAGGACCGAAGTGCCGTGCGCAGGCGGGTCTTTGCCGTGCCCTCCGGGATGCCGAGTTCGACCGCGGCCTGTCGGTAGGTGCGGCCGGCGAAGTAGGCGAGGTGGACCACCTCCCGCTGGGAGAGGGGGAGTTCGGCGAGAGCGGTGTGCAGTTGCAGGGAACGTTCGCGGTGAACGAGGGTCTCGTCGGGGCCTGGTGAGGCGTCGGGGATCGCGTGCAGCACGAGGTCGTCCGCGCGGGTGTCCTTGCGGTGCCGGGCCTCGCTGCGCACCCAGTCGACGGCCCGCCGGTGGGCGAGCATCGACAGCCAGGTGCGCAGCGACCCGCGGCGCGCGTCGAAGGCGTACGGCCTGGTCCAGAGCTGGGCGAAGACCTCCTGGGCCACGTCCTCGGCGGCGGCCTGGCTCTGTGTGACGCGTACGGCGACGGCGCGCACCAGAGCGCCGTACTCCGAGTACGCCTCGGCCAGCGCGGACTCGTCCCCGTACACCAGCCGCCGATGCAGTTCCGCGTCGGCGGGCGGTTTCACGGACCTGACGGTCCTGTCTGGCCTCGACTCCACCCGCACCACCACCCCTTGGTGCCAATTCCTAGCGCCCTTGGGGATCTCGCGCCACCGGTTCAGCCGGACAGGGCGTCCAGGAGCCGGTCCACGTCCGAAGTCGTGTTGTAGAGATGGAAGGCGGCGCGCAGATTTCCGGCCCGGTCGGAGATTTCGATCCCGGCCCGGCTCAACTCGGCCTGACGGTAACCGAGTTGTGGGACGGACACGATGGCGGAGGAGGGGGCGGGGACGGGCTGGTGCCCGAGGCGGTCGAGGCCCGCGCGGAAGCGGTCGGCGAGTGCGAGGTCGTGCTCGCGTACGGTCTCCACGCCCAACTCCTCGATGAGGGCGAGGGAGTGGCGGGCGCCGGTGTAGGAGAACAGGCTCGGGCTCTCGTCGAACCGCCGTGCGGAGTGGGCGAGTTCGCGTACCGGGCCGTAGCAGCTGTCCCAGGGCTCCTCCCCCGCGACCCAGCCCGCGAACACGGGCGTCAGTCCGCCCAGGTCCTCGGGTACGACGAGGAAGGCCACGCCTCGCGGGCAGACGAGCCACTTGAAGGCGACGGAGGCGACATAGTCGTAGGCGTCCGCGTCGACGGGGAGCCAGCCGGTGGCCTGGGATGCGTCGACGTACGTACGGGCGCCGTGTGCGCGGGCGGCCTCGCGCAGTGCGGGCAGGTCGACGACGCGTCCGTCGGCGGACTGGGCGGCGCTGACGGCGACGAGGGCGGTGCCGGGGCGGACGGACTCGGGGATCCGCTCCAGCGGCACGGTCCGCACCTTGAGGTCCCCGCGTACATGGAACGGGTTGAGGACGGAGGTGAAGTCGTCCTCGGCGGTGAGGACTTCGGCGCCGGCGGGCAGCGAGGCGGCGATCAGCCCGCTGTAGACAGCGACGGAGGCGCCCGCCGCGACCCTGCGGTCGGACACCCCGACGAGCCGGGCGAAGGCGGCGCGCGAGGCCTCCACGTCGGCGAACATGTCCTGCGGCAGTCCGTCGGCCACGGACTGCACGGCGTCGCGCATGGCGGCCACGGCGCGGGCGGGGAGGAGGCCGGTGCTCGCGGTGTTGAGATAGGTGTTCTTGGGGGCGAACTCGGCACGGACGAGGTTGCGTAGGTTCTCGGACGTCGAGGCTTTCGCGGAGGTTGCCATGGGACCACTGTGCGGCCCGGAGATCTCCTCGTCCATTGCCGAATTCTGCGCGGCACCGCTAAGAGCCGCTTATGCGTCGGCCCTGACCTGCTGTTTTCCAGCCGGTGTCAGGTCGGCCGGGGGTTACTTCTGGGGCACGGCGCATCCGTCGGGGCCGCAGACCTCGGCGCCGTCGCCCTCCGGCTGGACGATCTTGAGGGGTGCGGGCCGCTCGCCCCACGCCTGGGTGAGAGCCTGCGCGAAGACCTCGGCGGGCTGGGCGCCGGAGACGCCGTACTTGCGGTCGAGGACGAAGAAGGGGACGCCATTCGCGCCCAGTTCGGCGGCCTCGCGCTCGTCGGCGCGCACGGCGTCGGCGTACGCGTCCGGGTCGGCGAGTACCCGCCGGGCGTCGTCGGCCTCGATACCGGCGGCGACGGCCACCGACACGAGCCGCTCGTCGTCGCCGAAGACGGACTTCTCCTCGGCGAAGTTCGCCTGGTAGAAGAGCTGGATCAGCTCGTCCTGCCGTCCCTTGTCCTTCGCGAGGTGGAGCAGGCGGTGCATGTCGAAGGTGTTGCCGTGGTCGCGGTCCCGGGTGCGGTACGCGAGCCCCTCGGCGGCGGCCAGCGATTTCAGGTTCTCCTCGCCGGCCTGGGCCTGCGCCTCGCTCATGCCGTACTTCTTGGTGAGCATCTTGAGAACGGGTTCGATGTCGCCCTTGGCGCGCCCCGGGTCCAGCTCGAACGACCGGTGCACCACCTCGACGCCCTCGCGGTGCGGGAAGGCGTCCAGCGCCTTCTCGAAGCGGGCCTTGCCCACGTAGCACCAGGGGCAGGCGATGTCGCTCCAGATCTCGACGCGCATGTTTCGGCTCTCTCCAGGTCGAACGGCTACAGGATTGTGTGAACGTTCAAGCGGCCGGTTTCATTCCTCGGCCCCGCCGTCCGCTCAGCTGCCGTCCGCTCAGCTGCCGTCGCGCAGGTCCTTCGGCCAGTCCGGGCGGAACTCGATGTGGTCGTACGTCACCACGCACCCCTCCCCCATCGGGGACTGGGTCATGAAGCCGATCAGGGCCGCGTCCGTCTCCTTCTCGTCGCCCAGGGTGAACAGGCGGATGAAGGTCCACTTCTCGCCGTCGCGCGAGGCGTGGAAGGCGAAGGCGCGGCCGGTGCGGCTGATCCGGAGCCAGACCGAACTGCCGTCCACGGTGAAGGAGTTGGCGTCGTCGGAGTGTCCCCGGGTGACCACCGTGCAGACGGTGGGCACATCCGGGGAGTACTCCAGACAGAGCTTGGCCCAGGCCCGCTCGCCGACATGGACGTAGAGCACACCCGCGTCGAACGAGGCCGAGAAGCCGACGGTGACGCGGGCGATCAGCTGGAAGTCGCCGTGGGGTGCGCCGAGCAGACGCGGAGCGTCGGCGGCGGGATCCAGCGCCTCCCCGGTCGGCGGCACGAAACGGTCCTGCCGAGGCCCGGCCCACCCGGTGAGCACCCCGTCCTCGAAGGACCAGTGCCCATCGGGCCCGTAAGTACGGAGGGGAAAGGGCAGCGGGGAAAGCTCCAAGTCCATTACCCGATTATCGCAGGGCAGGATGGGCGCCCCGAAAGGGGCGCGGGGAACTGCGCGACAAGCCACAACGGACCCGCCGGCCGCCTATTCCACCGCACCCCAAACGGCGTGTCAGCGCTCCAGGTGACCGTTGAAGCGCCGGGGCAGCCCCAGTTCGTTCTCGTCCCGCAGTTCCACGGGCAGCAGCGCCGCGGGCGCGTTCTGGTACGCCACGGGCCGCAGCCACCGCTCGATCGCCGTCCCGCCGACCGAAGTCGACGTCGACGTGGTGGCCGGGTACGGCCCCCCGTGGTGCTGAGCCGCGGCCACGGCGACCCCGGTCGGCCACGCGTTCACCAGCACACGCCCCGCGAGCGGCGTCAGCTCGGCCAGGATCTCCGCTCCGCGCCCCTCCCCCGCGGCCTCTTCGGCCGAGAGGTGAACCGTCGCGGTGAGGTTTCCCGGCAGTCGCGAGAGAACGGCGTTCGCCTCGGCCTCGTCCGTGTAACGGGCCACGACGGTGACCGGGCCGAAGCACTCCTCCAGGAGCAGGTCGTACGCCCCCTCCGTCGTCAGCTTGTCCGCGGCCACCGTGAGGAACCCGGCGCTGACGGTGTGCTCGTCGCCCGCGCCCGGGGTGACCGGGGTCTCGACCTCGGGCAGCTCGGCGCGCTCGGCGACCCCGGCGACGAAGTTGTCACGCATCCGGTGGTCGAGGAGGACACCGGCGGCGGTGTCGCCGACCGCGTCCGTGAGGGACTTCAGCAGCTGGTCGCCCGCCGCGCCGGCCGGCGCGAGCACCAGGCCGGGCTTCACGCAGAACTGGCCGACGCCGAGGGTCATGGAGCCCGCGAGCCCCGTACCGATCGCCTCGGGGCGCTCGGCGGCCGCCGCCTCCGTGATCACGACGGGGTTCAGGGAGCCCAGCTCGCCGTGGAACGGGATCGGGACCGGACGGGCCGCCGCCGCGTCGAACAGGGCACGGCCGCCTCGGATGGAACCGGTGAAGCCGGCCGCCGCGACCAGCGGGTGCTTGACCAGCTCGACGCCCGCCTCGAAGCCGTGGACCAGGCCGACGACACCCTCGGGGATGCCGTGCGAGGACGCGGCCCGGCGCAGGACCGCCGCGACCTGCTCGGACAGGCCCGGGTGGTCCGGGTGCGCCTTGACGACGACCGGGCAGCCCGCTCCGAGCGCGCTCGCGGTGTCACCGCCGGCCACGGAGAAGGCGAAGGGGAAGTTGGAGGCCGAGTACACGGCCACGACGCCCAGCGGGACCTTGTAGCGGCGCAGGTCCGGGATCGGCGGGGTCGCGGTGTCGTCGGGGTGGTTGATGACGACGTCCAGGTAGGCGCCCTCGTCGACGATGTCCGCGAAGGCCCGCAGCTGGAAGCAGGTGCGGGCGAGTTCGCCGGTCAGCCGGACCGGGCCGAGCGCGGTCTCCGCGTCGGCCGTCTCGACGAGCTGCTCCTTGGCCGCTTCGAGCTCGTCGGCGGCGCTGCGCAGGAAGGCGGCACGGACCGTACGGTCCACGAGGGCCGGGCGGGCTGCGTGGGCCGCGCGGACGGCGGCGTCCACCTCCTGCGCTGTGGCCTCGACCGCGACCTGCTCACGCTGCTTCCCGGTACGGGGGTCGACACTCCAGACTGGTGTTGCTGCCACCGGGGGTCCCTCCAGATTGTGTTGCCATTTGTGATGCGTATTTTTTACGTCATTCACCAGGTGCGTTCGATATGCTGAACAGCGTCTCTGATGATGAATATGCTGTTGGAGACTATTTCCCGTCGAACGAAGGGGTCAAGGGCGATGTCGACAGCCGAGACAGGCGGCGGGGCGCAGGTCAAGTCCGCGGTACGGACCGTTGAACTGCTGGAATACTTCGCCGGACGTCCCGGCATGCACTCCCTGGCGTCGGTCCAGGAGGCTGTCGGTTACCCCAAATCCAGCCTTTACATGCTGCTGCGTACGCTCGTCGACCTCGGCTGGGTCGAGACCGATGCTACGGGTACGCGTTACGGCATCGGCGTACGGGCACTGCTGGTCGGCACCTCGTACATCGACGGTGACGAGGTGGTCGCGGTGGCCCGCCCGACCCTCGACCGGCTGTCCGACGACACCACGGAGACCATTCACCTGGCGCGGCTCGACGGCACGAACGTGGTCTACCTCGCCACCCGCCAGTCTCAGCACTATCTGCGCCCCTTCACCCGCGTCGGCCGCCGGCTGCCCGCCCACTCGACCTCCCTCGGCAAGGCGCTGCTGGCCACCCACACCGACGAGCAGGTCCGCAAGCTGCTCCCGGAGACGCTGCCCGCGCTGACCGAGCACACCATCACCGACCGGGAGAAGCTCATCGAGGAGCTGCGTCTGGTGCGTGAGCAGGGCTTCGCGGTGGACCGCGAGGAGAACACGCTGGGGCTGCGCTGTTTCGGCGTGGCGGTCCCCTACCGCACACCCGCGCGGGACGCGATCAGCTGCTCGGTGCCGGTCGCCCGGCTCACCCCGGCCCACGAGCAGATGGTCAAGGACGCCCTGTTCGACGCGAGAGACCGGCTGACGCTGGCCACCCGGAGGCTCTGAAGATGCGGTACTCGGCTTCCACGCACGTCGAACTGCGCGAGGTCCACACCAGTGACCTGCCGGTCTTCTTCCGGCAGACGAACGACCCGGAGTCCCTGTGGATGGCCGCGTTCACGGCGAAGGACCCCACCGACCGGGAGGCCTTCGAGGCCCACTGGGAGCGCATCCGCGCCGCCCCGGACGTGCTGCCGCGGACGGTCCTGGTCGACGGTGACGTGGTCGGCAGCGCGGCGGTGTACGGGGAGCCGGGCGAGCGCGAGGTGACGTACTGGATCGACCGCGCCTACTGGGGGCGCGGGATCGCGACGGCCGCCCTGCGCGCGCTCGTCGCCGAGGTCCCGGAGCGACCGCTGCACGCGCGTGCCGCCGCCGACAACGCGGGCTCGCTGCGGGTGCTGGAGAAATGCGGTTTCCGCGTTTCCGGGCACGACCGGGGGTTCGCGCAGGCGCGCGGCACGGAGATCGACGAGGTCGTGCTGACGCTGGAGGCGTGAGCGTCTTCAGCGACACCGGTGTCCCTTACAACCTCCCGGGTTTCCTGAATTGGCCATGAGAAATCGGGAGAAGGGGAACGCCGCGTGCCGCGCCGCTCGTCTTTCGAGCGGGATGAACAAAACGATCAGGCGCGCCTCCGTCTTCACACTGCTGCTGGTGCTCGCTCTGCTGGTGAGAGCGACATGGGTGCAGTTCTACGACGCCAAGGCGCTCGCGGACGACAGCGACAACCGGCGGAACGCGATCGCGCTGTACGCGAACCCGCTCGGGAACATCATCGTGGCCGGCGAGTCGGTCACCGGCTCGAAGGAGACGAACAGTGGCGACCTGAAGTACCAGCGGACGTACACGGACGGCGAGCTCTACGCGGCCGTGACCGGGTACAGCACACCGCTGTTCACGCCGACGCAGCTGGAGGGCATCTACAAGAACGTCCTCGACGGCTCGGACAGCAGACTCACGACGTTCATGGACACGGTCACCAAGGAGCACGCTGCTCCGGGGAACGTGATCACGACGATCGACCCCGATGTCCAGAAGGCGGCGTACTCGGCGCTCGGCGACAAGAAGGGCGCCGCGATCGCCATCGACCCGAGGACCGGCAGGATCCTCGCCATGGTCTCCACCCCGTCCTACGACCCCTCGACGATCACCGGGGCGGGCGACGGCGCCACCTGGACCAAGCTCAACGCGGACCCCGACAAACCGCTGGTCAACCGGGCGATACGGCAGCCGCTGCCGCCGGGTTCGACGTTCAAGCTGGTGGTCGCGGCGGCGGCTCTGGAGGACGGGCTGTACGGGTCGGTGGACGACCGTACGGTCAGCCCGGACCCGTACACGCTGCCGGGTACGACCCGGGAGCTGTCCAACGAGAACCCGAACGCGCCCTGTGAGAACGCGACGATCCGGGTCGCGCTGCAGTACTCCTGCAACAACGTCTTCGCGAAGATGGCCGTCGACCTCGGGCAGGACAAGGTCAGGGCGATGGCGGAGAAGTTCGGCTTCAACGACGACAAGCAGGACGTGCCGGTGCGGGCGTATCCGAGCGTGTACCCCTCGGACATGGAGAAGTCGCAGACCGCCCTGACGGGCATCGGGCAGTTCGATGTGACGGCTACGCCGTTGCAGATGGCCATGGTGTCCGCGGCGAT
This sequence comes from Streptomyces sp. NPDC047042, assembly GCF_040644035.1. Lineage (NCBI taxonomy): Bacteria > Bacillati > Actinomycetota > Actinomycetes > Kitasatosporales > Streptomycetaceae > Streptomyces > Streptomyces sp. NPDC047042. The sequence goes on from NZ_JBEYVP010000015.1 coordinate 18,692, forward strand.
AGCCAACGGCGGCAAGCTGGTCTCGCCGCACATGGTGTCGCAGATCACGAAGGCGGACGGGGATGTGCTGGAGGACTACGACAGCGAGGCGTCGACGAAGGAGGTCATCAGCGCGGGGACGGCCGAGCAGCTGCAGTCGGCCATGCAGACGGTTGTCTCCGACGGTACGGGGACCAACGCTCGGGTGGCGGGGGCGACGGTGGGAGGCAAGACGGGGACGGCTCAGCACGGGGAGAACAACAGTCAGACGCCTTATGCCTGGTTCACGTCCTATGCGAAGTCCCAGTCCAATGGGAAGGAGGTCGCCGTGACTGTGCTGGTCGAGCAGTCGGGGGCGGCTCGGTCCGAGGTGAGTGGGAATGGGTTGGCCGCGCCTGTGGCCAAGGCCATGATGAGTGCGGCGTTGCAGAGCTGAGTTGTTCAGGTGCCGCTCCGTTGTGGCTGGTCGCGCAGTTCCCCGCGCCCCTGAAAGACGGCGCGGGGAACCCGGACCCTGTTTACTTCGTACCGAAGAGCTGTTCGATCGGGTCGATCGCGAAGTAGATCAGGAACAGGGCGCTCGTGCCCCACAGGAGCCAGTGGACCTCCTTGGCCTTGCCGAGGACGGCCTTGATGAGGACGTAGGCCAGGAAGCCGGCGCCGATGCCGTTGGTGATGGAGTACGTGAACGGCATCACGGCGATCGTCAGGAACGCGGGTATGGCGATCTCGTACTTGTCCCAGTCGATGTGCTTGACCTGGGTCATCATCAGGAAGCCGACCGCGACCAGGGCGGGGGCGGCGGCCTGCATCGGGACGATCGTCAGGATCGGCGTCAGGAACAGCGCGCAGGCGAACAGGCCACCCGTGATCAGGTTGGCGAAGCCGGTGCGCGCGCCCTCGCCGACGCCCGCCGCCGACTCGATGTAGGCGGTCGCCGAGGACGAGGAGCTCGCGCCGCCCGCCACCGCGGCCGCGCCGTCGATGAGCAGGACGCGGCCGAGGTTGGGGACCTTGCCCTCCTCGTCGAGCAGGCCGGCCTCGGCGGTGATGCCGACGACGGTGCCCATCGTGTCGAAGAAGTCCGACAGGATCAGGGTGAAGATCAGCAGGACGACGGTGATCACCGTGGTCTCGCCGAACGCGCCGAACAGGCTGAAGTGGCCGATCAGCCCGAAGTCGGGGGTGTCCGCGATCTTGTCGGGCCAGGCCGGCGTGGTCAGGCCCCAGCTCTTGACGTCGGCGACCGAGTTGATGATCAGCGCGACGAGCGTCATCGTGACGATGCTGATCAGGATCGCACCCCGCACCTTGCGCGCGATCAGACCGATGGTCAGCAGGACGCCGAGACAGAAGACCAGGACGGGCCAGCCGCTGAGGCTGCCCGTGCCGCCGAGCTGCACGGGGACGGTGGTGTTCGCGGCGTCCGGGATCCGGCTGACGAAGCCGGCGTCGACGAAGCCGATGAAGGCGATGAACAGGCCGATGCCCACGCCGATCGCCGCCTTGAGCGGACCCGGGATCGCGTGCATGATCGCTTCCCGGAGGCCGGTCACCACAAGGACGCAGATCACCAGGCCCTCGAGGACGACCAGGCCCATCGCGTCGTCCCAGCTCATCAGCGGGGCGATCTGGAAGGCGACCACCGCGTTGAGGCCGAGGCCCGCGGCGAGGGCGAGCGGGAGGTTGCCGCCGACGCCCATGATGATCGTCATCACCGCGGCGACCAGGGCGGTGGCGGTGACGAGCTGGACGCTGTCGAGCTGGTGGCCGAACTTGTCCTTGGCGCTGCCCAGGATGATGGGATTCAGGACAAGAATGTAGGCCATCGTGAAGAACGTGGCGAAGCCGCCGCGTACTTCACGGGCGAAGGTGGACCCCCGTTCGGAGATCTTGAAGAAGCCGTCGACGCTGTTCGCCGCAGGGGGCGCGGCGCCGGGTCGGTCGGCCACCTTCTGTGGTTCGGACATGGGGGTTACTCCTCGTTGCCTAAATGATCGTGTGCGGGTGCAGGCTGGATTGTCCCTGCGTTGAACCGTTCTCAGGTTTTCTCCGTGTTACGGATTCAGAATCGACCAGCCGAACGACACTCGAAGGGCCGCACGACAGCCTGATACTCTCTCGGCTCTCGCGCCAAACGATCACTACCTCTTCACCGGCGCACCACAGGGGGCCGTATACGCAGGCGCCCGGCTTCGGCCGGCATCCGCCGCCGGCCTGGGAAAACTCAGCGAACAAGGGGGTCAGGTCGCCCGTGGGCACTGTCGTCGACGACGCAGCCGCCGTGGAGTTCCATGCCTTCTTCGAGCGGCACTACGCCGAACTCGCCCGCCTGGCACATCTGTTGACGGGCGAGGCGGACGCCGCCGACGACCTCGCGGCGGACGCGCTGCTCGCGCTGTGGAACCGCTGGGACCGGGTACGGGCCGCCGACCACCCGGTGGCGTACGCGCGTGGCGTGGTCGCGAATCTGGCCAAGACCCGTATACGCAGCGCGATCCGGGAGCGTCGGAGGATCACTCTGTTCTGGTCCCAACGGGAAGAGAAGACGGAGAATCCCGACATACCCGGCGTCATCGATGTCCAGGAGGCCCTGCGCAGACTGCCGTTCCGCAAGCGGGCGTGTGTGGTGCTCCGGCATGCCTTCGATCTCTCGGAGAAGGACACGGCGCTCGCCCTGGGAGTTACTGTCGGTACGGTTAAGAGCCAGACGTCCAAGGGAATGGCCGAACTGCAGCGGCTCCTTGGCACCGACGAGGCCCCGCTTCGAATGCGCACCCCTGTGCGCACCACCGGCGGAGCGGGAGGGACGAACCGATGAGGACGCCGCACGACGAGCTGCGTGCCGGGCTGCGTGAGGCGGCCGGGGCATACGAGCCCGACCGCGCGCGCATCCTCGCGCGGGTCGAGCGCGGCATGGCCGCCGGACCCGAGGAGAAGCGTCGCTCGCGCCGCCGGGCAGCACGTACTCCGCTGCTGGCCTGGGCCCGGGTCGCGGGTGCCACCGCCGCGGTGTCCGGGATCCTGGCGATGGGCGGCTACGCGCTGGCCTCCGTGGTGAAGGACGACGAGACCCCGGCCGATCCGACCGTCTCGGTCTCGCCGCTGCCGACCCCGTCGCCGGACGCGACCAGCCGGGCGCCGGTCCAGCCGGCTCCCGAACCGTCCCACGACGACACCGAGGACGAGAAGCCGAGGCCCACGCCGACGCCGACACCCACTCCGACGCCGAAGGCCACGAACACGGCGCCGGCGCCTGACGCCAAGGGTGTCGAGGACGGGCCCCTGTGGTCGGACGGCTCGATCGATCCGCACAGCAACGACTTCTGGGCGCAGAGCAATGTCACGATCAAGACGGCCGAGCGACTGACCGCGCTCACGGTCGAGTTGAAGGTCGCCGACACCGGCGGGGTCACCTCCACCGGTGCGTGGCGGTCGGCCCCGGAGGACGACTTCGAGCTGACGGTCGCCCAGCGCGACGGGTTCCTGGTCTACACATGGGTGCTCAAGGAGGGCCGCACGGTCCTGCCGGGCGAGTGGGTCTTCGCGGGCCAGTACGACCACACGCGCGGCGGCCGGGACGCGAAGGACGACACGTACACGGTGACGGCCCGGGCGGGGAGCGAACAGCTCGCCGTGAAGGGCGACTTCGCGGCCCAGGACGACAACGACAAGTCCGACGAGGGCGATTCGTGAAGGCGTGACCCCGGCTCGTGGAAAGAATTCCGCGGACTCGGCAACCTTTCTCGCGCGGGCGGCGACCAGGAGACGCACACATCTCCTCACCGCCGAGGTGATCGGTAGTGGTGCGGACGGAACCACTGGCGAGTTTTCGCCATCTGTCCTCACGTACGAGCAAGTGATCCTTCAAGCACGACCGGAGTCGGCAGCCGTGAGCACGCACCAGAGAAAACTCAGTCGCCGCAGGCTGCTGGCCGCTTCCGCGGTGGGAGTGGCCGGTACGGGTGCCGCCGTGGCGGCGGGCAGCGGTCTGCTGTCGTCCGCGTCTGCGGCTACTTTCGGCCACACCGACGACGGCTCGAACTTCGTGATCAACACCGGCGCCTCACTCGTTTTCAAGATCTCCAAGAAGACCGGCGACCTCACCTCCCTCGTCTACCGGGGCAAGGAGTACGAGGGCTACGGCGGCCGGCACTCGCACGTCGAGTCGGGGCTCGGGGCGTCCACGGTGACCATCACGCGGTCCGGCTCGACGATCCTGGTCAAGGCCGCGCACGGTCCGATCACCCAGTGGTACGCGGCGCGCAGCGGCCAGAACAACGTCTACATGTGGACGAACAAGGCGGACGCCTCCTTCACGGCGACCCGTTTCATCGTCCGCCTCAAGCCGGGGATGTTCCCGAACGAGGGGTCGGACTCCTGGATCGAGGCATCCGACAAGATCATCGAGGCCGGTGACGTCTGGCGGCGCGCGGACGGCACCACGCACTCCAAGCACTACTCCGGCAAGCGGGTCATCGACTACGACCACATCGGCTTCACCACCGGCTCGGTCGGCCTGTGGATCGTGCGCTCCAACCACGAGAAGGCGTCCGGCGGCCCCTTCTACCGCTCGCTGCTGCGCCACTCGAACGACAAGGGCGCGGGGCTGTACGAGATCCTGCACTACAACCAGGCCCAGACGGAGAAGGAACGTTTCGGCCTCCAGGGCCCCTATGTTCTCGCCTTCACGGACGGTGGCGCCCCCGCCCCCTCCCTCGCCGCCGGGCACCTCGACACCTCCTGGGTGGACGGGCTCGGCATCACCGGCTGGGTCGGGGCGGCCGGACGCGGCAAGGTGGCCGGCGTCGGCATCAAGGGGATGGACGCGAAGCACCCGTACACCGTGGGCTTCGCGAACGCGGACGCCCAGTACTGGGCGAAGGCCGCCTCGGGCACCGGCGCCTTCTCCTGCAAGGGGATGCTGCCGGGGACGTACACGCTGACCGTGTACAAGGGCGAACTGGCCGTGCACACCGCTCCGGTGACCGTGAAGGCGGGCGGCACGACCACGCTGCACAGCATCACCGTGACCGGGGACCCGTCGACCGCGAGGACGATCTGGCGGCTCGGGGACTGGGACGGCACGCCCGGCGAGTTCAAGAACGCGAAGCTGATGACCTACGCGCACCCCTCGGACGCCCGCGCCGCGAAATGGACGGGGAACGTCACCATCGGCGACGGCTCCTCGGCCGCGTCCTTCCCGGCGTACATGTGGAGCGGGGTCAACGACGGCATCCTCGTGCACTTCCGGCTGACGGCCGCCCAGGCCGCCGCCGCGCACACCCTGCGCATCGGTGTGACGGACGCGTTCTCGGGCGGGCGCCCGCGGGTCACCGTCAACGACTGGGTGTCGCCCGTCCCCACGGCCACCGCGCAGCCCTCGACACGTTCCCTCACCACTGGTTCCTACCGGGGGAACAACCGTACGATCACCTACAGCGTCCCCAGGAGCGCGTGGAAGACGGACGTGAGTCAGTACAACGTCCTGAAGATCAACATCGTCAGTGGTTCGAGCGGCACGGCGTTCCTCAGCCCGGGCACCTCGTTCGACTGCCTGGATCTGCTGGCCTGAGCCCCCCTCGGCCAGTCAGAGAGAGCCCCCGCCGGTGACGACCGGCGGGGGCTCGGTTCTGCGCTGCTCGATTCTTCTGTGCGGTACGTCAGTTCATGGTCGATCCGATGGCCGTGGAGCCCACCGTCAGAAACGTGGTCGCCGGCAGCGACCCGTTCGACCGCCGGGCACCGTACGCGGCAGACGCGTCCTTCGACTTCAGCGCCGGTGTCACGACACCGGAGTCCCAGTTGTTGGCCGCCGAGACGGTGGACGCGCCCAGCCTGGACAGGGGGCCCTTGTTGCCCACCGCGAGGTTTCTCGCGAGGCGGGCCTTGCCGGTGGCGAAGTAGAAGCCGGTTCGGGCGTTGCCGTAGGCGGTGTTGCGGTTGAGCAGGATCGCGCCGGTGTTGGAGTTCTCCGTGAAGCCGTGCAGGTTGTTGTCCCAGGCCGCGTTGTTGTTGACGACATGGGCGACCGACACTCCGCCGCCGCCCAGCTTGAAGCCGTTGCCGTTGCCCTCGAACGCGGGGTCGTGCCAGCGGTTTTTGCCGTTGCCGAAGGCCCAGGTGTGCTCGACGGTGACGGGGGTGGAGAACTGCCAGAGGTCGATGCCGTCGTCCGCGTTGTCGTAGAGGCGCGCCCCGGTGACCCTGTTGCCGCTGCCCGAGCCGAACTTGATGGCGAGGCCGTCGGCGTTCTGGCCGTGCCCGGCGGCATCGTAGTTGAGGTAACTGTCCAGGTTCTGCACGAGGTTGTCGCTGGTGCCGTCGCCGCGCAGGGTGAAACCGGAGTCGCCGTTGCGCGCGGTGACGAGGTTTCTGAAGATTCCGCCGACGGACGAGGTGGCGACGAAGCCCTGGGCCGGGGAGTTGGTGAAGGTGAGGTTCTGGACGGTCCAGTAGTCGCCGTAGATCCCGGCCAGCCAGGAACCGGCGGGCAGCCTGGACCCGTCGATCCGCACCTTCTCGCCGCCGTACGCCCGGAGGGTGATCCGCGCCGAACTCGTGCCGTTCGCCGTCGACTTGAGGGTGGCCGTCGGGTAGTACGTGCCCGCGCGCACCTGGATGACGCGGCCCGCCACCGCGTTGCGCACCGCCGCCTCCAGCTGAGCTGTGCTGGACACGGTGACCGTGGCGCCTGCGGCGCTCGCCCCGCCGGGCGAGAGGCCGAGGTACACGCCGCCCGCACCGGAGGAGAGGGCCACCGCCGCGGCGATGGAGAGGGTGCGGGTTCTGCGGTGGCGGCCGGTGCCGATGCGCACGGACGTTCCTTTCCTCGGGGCTGGGACTGTGTGGTTCCCCGGACAGGAACCGGGCTGCGGCCTCGATGAGGTGAGGCCGCAGCCCGGCTCTGCTGTCCTGTCGCCGCCCGGCTGAAAAGGGTTGCCGTGGCTCGTACGATCCGTACGAAAAAGTTCGGGATCCCGGTCGGGGACCGGCTTCAGCTGACGAAGTACGTCGGGTTCGGGAACTTGTACGTGCGGTCGGCGTAGCCGCCGTCGAGGTCCGAGTACTGGTCGCCGAAGTTGGCGATGACGTCGTAGCCGAGGTCCTGCTCGATGTGCTTGCGGGTGCCGGCCTTGTACTGCACGGTCGTGCAGGTCCAGGCGGTGGTCGTGGCGCAGTCGCTCAGGTAGGCGGGCGGGTTGGCCGCGTCCTTGAGGAACATGTGCCCGGCATCGAGGTTGATGTCGGCGCCGACCTTCTTCAGGTTCGCGACGGCCGCGGCGCGCTGCGACTCCTTCAGGCCGGAGTTGTAGAACACCTCGACGCCCTTGGCCTTGGCGTAGGCGACCAGCTCGGGCGTGCCGAAGACGGCCGGACGGTCGGCCTTGGCCACGTAGTCGGTCCAAGTGGCCGAGTTGTACGTGTAGTTGGTTCTCTTCTCGTAGTCGAGGGAGAGCAGCAGTGTGTCGTCGATGTCGAAGACGACAGCGGGCTTCTTGCCCTTGTGCAGCGCCTTGCGGGCCGTCTTGTCGATGTAGCTCTTCGCCGCGGACTCGATACGCGCCAGGTCCTTGGCGTAAGGGCTGCTCGTCGAGGCCTGGTACACGCCGTTGGCGTCGGCCGTGGTGCCGTAGTAGGTGTCGATGTCCTTGACCAGGAGCCCGATGTTGTAGGGCTCACGGGTGGAGTTGGCCGTGGACTGGTGGGCGGTGGCCGCGCCGGTGCCGTACAGCGCGGCGCCCGCGACAGCGCAGGTGACGGTGAGTGTCGCGAACCGAAGTGACTTATGCATGCCAGGTTTCTACGCGCGTCACCCTCGCGGTTGCCAGACCTTTTGCCTGATCTATATCAAGTCAATAGGGGACGGAAACCGGCCATTGAGGAGCGAGGGGTGCGGGCGGCCCCGCGCCGCACCCCTCGCTCGGCTTTCCACTCGCAACTCGTCGCGGCGGACGGTCAGTTCATCGTCGAGCCGATCGTGGTGCTGCCCGTCGTCAGGAACGTCGTCGCGGGCAGCGTGCCGTCCGAGGCGCGGGAGTTGAACGTGGTCGACGCGTTCGTGGACGCGAAGGACGGCGTCGCGATCCCCGAGTCCCAGTTGTTGCCGGCCGAGGTGACCGCCGAGCCCTTGTTCACCGACCCGGAGCTGTTGCCGACGGCCAGGTTCTTGCCGAGTTTGGCCGCACCCGTCGCGAAGTAGTAGCCCCACTTGGCGTTGGCGTAGGCCGTGGTGCGGTTGATGGAGATGGCGCCCTTGTTGCTGTTCTCGGTGAAGCCGTTGCCCGCGTTGTCCCAGGCGGCCGAGTTGTTGACGACATGGGCCACGACCTCGCCGTCACCGCCCAGCTTGTAGCCGTTGCCGTCGCCCGCGAACGCCGAGTCGGACCAGCGATTCCTGCCGTTGCCCATCGACCAGGTGTGCTCGACGGTGACGGGCGACGAGAAGGACCAGAAGTCGATCCCGTCGTCCGAGTTGTTGTAGAGACGGGCGCCGGTGATCAGGTTGCCGGTGCCGGAGCCGAACTTCACCGCGATGCCGTCGGCGTTCTCACCGTGGTTCGCGGGGTCGTAGTGGCCGTAGGAGTCGATGTTCCTGACGGTGTTGTTGGTGGTGTTGTCCCCGGTGAGCGTGAAGCCGGAGTCGCCGCCGTTGATGGTCTTGATGTTGCTCCACACCGTCGAGGCGCAGGACTGGCAGACGACCGCGCTGTCCGGTGAGTTCTGGAACGTGATGTTGGAGACGGTCCAGTAGTCGGCGGTCAGCTTGAAGATCCAGTCGCCGTCCGGCAGGTTCGACCCGTCGATCTTGACGCTCTCCGAGCCGTACGGCTGGAGGTAGATCCGGCTGGCGGACGTGCCGTTGGCCGTCGACTGGAGGGTGGCCGTCGGGTAGTACGTCCCGGCGCGCACCTGGATGGTGGTGCCGGCGGTGGCGCTCGAGATGGCGCTGCTCAGCTGCGCGGAGGTGGAGACGACCACGGTCGCGGCCTGGGCGGGGGTGGGGAGCACCGCGAGGCCGATACCGGCGGTGGTGACGGCCAGAGCGGTCAGGGAGCTGTTGACACGAGTAAAGCGAGGAGAACGCATACGACGCATGACGTGCGGGTCCTTTCGTCGCAACGGGGACGGGGGTTGGGGAGCGGTGGGGGTTACAGCACGGCGTCCAGCCAGGTGAAGACGTCGTCCTGCATGGGTGCGGTGAACACATGGCCGAGGTCGGGCCAGATCCTGGTGTGCAGCCGCTCCCCGGCGCGGCGCGAGCGCCAGACGGCGCGCAGCTTCTCGTGGGCCACGCGTACGCCCTCCGCCGGGAACAGCGGATCCTGGGCGCCGTGGAAGAACAGCATCGGCCTGGGTGCGGCGATGCTCGCCACGTCGGGGAAGTCGAGGTGCCGGGCGAGCCCGGGGTGGAGCATGTGGTAACTGGACTGGCCGCGCAGGGTGTTGTTGCCGGGGACCATCATTTCCTTCAGCCCGGTCATCCAGCAGACGCTGGCCGCGGCGGCGATGTCGTCGCTGAGCGCGGCGGTCTGCCAGGCGCGGTAGGCGCCCATGGAGAACCCGACGGCCGCGATCCGCCGCTCGTCCACCCGGTCGAGCCCGGCGAGGAAGCGGGCGGCGCGTACGTCCTCGCGGGCCATGAGTCCGGCGAGGGACGAGCCGAGGTGGTACATGTTGCTCGCGAGGGCCTGCTGCTGGTCGTAGGCGAGTGGGCCCCGGTCGGCCCAGCCGAGCGCGTCGAGCGCCAGTACGACGTATCCGCGCCTGGCCAGTTCGTCGCCGACGAACCGTCCGCTGAAGTACCGGTCCGCCCAGGCCTCGGCGGAGGCCAGCCGGGTGTCGTCGTACCAGGGCCGGACGAGCTTCTCCTTGCCGATGTCGAACTTCGCCCCGTGGTCGTGGAGCAGCAGTACGGCGGGGAAGGGGCCGGTGCCGTGCGGGGTGAGCAGGGCGCCGCGCACGGGCTCGTACCGGGTGAGGGCGAGGGTCACCAACTCCCTTCGGTAGATGGGGTTCTCGGTCCGGTCGCTGAACTCCGGGTCGAACGGGACGCCGTCGCCGTCCGGCTCCACGAGGAGGGTCTCCTCCACCTTGGCGCGGGCGATGCGCCGCCAGGCCCCGAAGTCCCGGATGCCGGAGCGGCCCCAGGCGAGCGGGAAGTCCAGCTCGTCCTTGAGCGCCGGGTGGAAGCCGGGCAGGGGGCCGTCGACGACCGCCGACTCCGGGTCCGGCTCCGAACCCGCATCGGCATGCGCATCCGCATCCGCGAGTGCGGGCTGGGCGGCACCCCCGTTGATCAGAGCCGCCCCCGCTCCCACGACGAACGCCCGCCGTCCCACCGCCGGATCACTGCCGCTCATACGGGCGCCAGTCGCCGAGATAGGTCCGCCGCGTGTGCTCGCCGGCCTCCGCCGCCGTGAGCTGCGGCCGGTTCTCCGGCACCGTGATCTCCGCGCCCGGACCGGAGTTGCCGTACTCGCGAAAGCGCATGGTCTGCCACGGATAGGCCTCACGCATGTTGATGTACGGGGTCGCGGCGTCGATGCCCCGGCCGAGCCAGGTGTCCCGGACCACCAGCGAGGGCCAGGCGGTCGTCTCGTACGAGGGCACCCAGGGCCGGGCGATCTTGTACGCGCCGTCCTCCGCGCCCGAGGTCACCAGCCCGCGCACGGCCAGGAAGCCGTACGGGTTGGCTCGGGCCGTGGCGGGGGCGAAGACCATGCCCTCGGGTTTGAAGGAGACGTCCCGGTCGAGGGTGTGGAAGTGGCAGCGCTCGAAGACGGCCCGCGCCCGGCCGAAGACGAAGTCGACGTCGCCCTCGATGTAGCAGTCGCGGTAGTAGTGCCGGTCGAAGGCGGTCAGTGCCGTCGTGTCCGCGAACAGGGTGTCCTGGTGGGCGAGGAACCGGACCCGCCGGAACTGCGAGCGGTCCCCCGTGACATACGCGGCGACGGCCTGCGTCCCGGTGATCTCCGGGTGGTCGGCGCGCAGCCAGTCGTTGGCGAGGGTCAGGTCGCGTACGGTCAGGCCGGGCGCCGCCGAGGTGAAGGTGGCGGAGCCCGCGGTGCCGTAGGTGCCCGAACCGTCCGGCTTCTGGGTGCCGTTGGCGTTGTCGTACACGATGACGGTGTCGCGGGGATCGCCGGTGGCGCCGCGCAGGGTCAACTCGGCCGCCTGGGCGGGGATGTTGACGACCTCGCGGTACGTACCCGGGTGCACGACGATCGTCCGGCCGGTGCCGCCCTCCGCGACCACCGCGTCCACGGCGGCCTGGACGGACCCGCCGGGGCGGACGTGCAGGACGCGGTGCCGGTGCGCGGCGGACGCGAGGGCGGGAGTCGTACCGGTGGCGATCAGCCCGCCGGCGAGCCCGGTCAGTCCAGTCAGCAGTGTGCGTCGGCGCATCTCAGCACCACCTCCCCCGCCACGGCTCCCAGTCGCCGAGATACGCCTCGCGGGTCGCCGACTCGGCTTCGGTGGCCGTGAGTTGGGGCCGGTTCTCCGGCACCGTGATCACCGCGCCCGGCCCCGAGTTCCGGTACTCGGCGAACCGCTGGCTCTGCCACGGGAAGCTGTCCGACATGTTGGTGTAGGGCGCGACCGCGTCGATGCCGGGGCCGAGGTGGGTGCCGCGGACGGTGAGCATCGGGCGGGCGGTGGTGTCGGAGCTGGGCACCCAGGGGCGGGCCAACTTGTAGGCGGCGTCGGGTGCTTCGCTGGTGACACGGCTGCCGGTGACCAGGTAGCCGCGCGGATTGGTGCCCACCGTGGACGGCGCGAAGACGAAGCCGTACGGGGCGCCGCCGAGGTCGGTGCGGTTCAGGGTGCGGAAGTGGCAGTGTTCGTACACGGCGGTGGCCCGGCCGAAGACGAAGTCGACGTCCCCCTCGGCGTAGCAGTGCGCGAAGTACTGCCGGGCATACGCCTCGCGGCTCATCGAGTCGGCGTACAGGGTGTCCTGGTGGCCGAGGAACCGGCAGTGGTGGAACGCCGAACGGTCGCCCTGCACCTTGATGGCGACGGCCTGGGTCCCCGCGATGTCCGGGTGGTCGGCGCGCAGCCAGTCGTTGGCGAAGGTGATCCAGCGGGCCGTGAACCCGGCTGCCTGCACCAGGGTGGTGGCGGAGCCGGTGGTGCCGTAGGTGCCGCCGCCCGGTTTCGGGGTCCCGGCGGCGTTGTCGTACACGATGACGACGTCACGCGGGTTCTCGGAGGCGCCGACGAGGGTCAGCTCCGTACGGGTGGAGCTGACGGCGACGGTCTCGCGGTAGACGCCCGGTGCGACGACCAGGGTGAATCCGGTGCCGCTGACGGCGTTCACGGCGGCCTGGACGCCTGTGAAGTCGCCGGTGCCTGCCGCGTCGACGTACAGCGTCTGCTCGGTCAGGCGGCGGGCCGGGGAGCCATAGCGGCCGAAGCGGGTCCGGCCGGCCGCGCGGGCGGGGGCCGCGAGCCCCAGGGCCAGAGCGGCCCCGGTGCTCGCGACGACGAACGACCTCCTGCTGAGCGGGAGTCGAGAGTTCGCCATGGTCAGCAGACCTTGCCCGCGCCCGCGCCACGGGCGACGACGGACGGCACGGCGCGCGGTGAGTCGACCTTCGTGCGGAGGGTGGGCGTCCAGCCGGCGCCCGACTGGAGCGTCTCGGCGGGGATCTCGGCGTTGTGGACGGCGATCAGGTCGGTCAGCTTGCCGTTGACGTAGTTGTTCACCGCGGTGAGCGGCGACTCGTTCCACTTCTTCAGGACCTTGCCGACCTGGGCGCCGGCCGGCAGCGAGATGGCGTTGTCGCTGGCGTGCAGCTGCGAGGAGATGCCGACGCCGAAGACGTAGTAGTCGGACTTCTGTGCCTCGCCCACCACGTAGTGGTTGTTGTAGACGTCGACCTGTCCGAAGCGCACACGCGGGGAGCGCTGGAGGATCCCGTCGAACTTGTTGTGGTGCATGGTGACCTTGAGCTTGCCGCCGTCGGTGGTGGCGGTGCTGTCGCTGTTGCCGATCAGCATGTTCTTGTCGTGGTCCTTGAAGGAGTTCCAGGACACGGTGACGTAGTTGGCGCCGCGCACGATGTCGGTGAGCCCGTCGTGCTGCTGGAAGACCTTGCCGAAGTAGACGGGCCGCTCGCTGTCGGGGAAGCGGCCGTCGGTGAGGGTGTTGTGGTCGATCCACACGTGGTCGGTGCCGTAGACGACCACGGCGTCGTACTCGGAGTTCCAGTTCCCGGTGTTCTTGTCGTCGGTCGGGTCCCACTTCGGGAAGCAGTCGAGGGGCGCCTCGATGGTGAGGTTGCGCAGGATGACGTTGGAGACACCCTTGATCTGGAGGCTGCCGCCGAGGATGCCGGAGTTCTTCCCGACGCCGACGATGGTGGTGTTGCTGGGGACGGCGGCCTTGATCGCCGAGTCCTGGTTGGCCATGGAGGCGACCCTCGCGTCCTCCTGCGGGCCCATGGCGACCTTGTCGTTGCCGTAGACGGCCGGGTCGTAGTCCTTGAGGTACTGCTGGAGGTCGTATCCGCCGGTGACGAAGGCCTCGCAGCCCTCGGACACGGCGTCGATCATGCCCTTGACCTGGATGATCTTGGGTGCGCTGCCGCCGTCCTTCAGCGCGGCCTTGAACTGGGCCCAGGTGGTGACCGTGTAGACGTGGTCGGCGTCGGCGGCCGAACCGCCGGTCGTGCCGCCCGCGTCGGACCCCCAGCCGTCACCGGCGGCAAGGGTTTGGCGGCCGAGGTCCTGGGCGGCGGCGGGGGCGGCGGCCTGGGCCGCGGGGCCGGTGAGGGACAGGACGAGGGCGGTGCAGCCGAGCAGCACGGCGGACTTCACGGTGACGTGATCATGACATGCGCGAGCGTTCATGGTACGGCTCTCTTTCTGAATGCCTGGGGGGGGAAAGCGCTTTCACGGACTGCAGGTGTCAAGACCTGGAGGCCATGGGCCTGGGGGCCAAGGGCCTGGGGGCCAAGGAGAAACGGGTGTTACGCGGTCGGGTGTTACGCGGTCAGGCAGTGGCCTGCGGCCAGGTGATCCACGACTCCGGGATCACGTCGTCGAGGCGGCGCACGTCCCGGCGCGCCAGCACCCGGCGCCGCACCAGCTCGGCGGCGACGAGCCGGGCCACGGCGATGGCTCCCGGCGGATTGAAGTGCGTGTTGTCCTGCTCGGTGGCGGTCCAGTTGAAGTACTTCTTCGTCTCCTCGACCCCCAACTGCTGCCAGAGCGCGATCGACAGGGCCTGGATGTCGAGCAGCGCCACGCCCTCCTCCTGGGCGAACGCGCGCATCGACGCCGGGTAGTCGCCGTGGGTCGGCTGCGCGTTGCCGCTCGCGTCGAACTTTCTGCGCTCGACGGAGGTGGCCAGCACCGGACGGGCCCCACGGGCCCGCGCACCGTCGACGTACAGCCGCAGATAGTCCTGGTACGTGGTCCAGGGCTCGGTGTAACGGACGGGATCGGCGCTCTTCTCGTCATTGTGCCCGAACTGGATGAGCAGGAAGTCGCCCGGGGCGATGACATCGAGAATGGCGTCCAGACGCCCTTCGTCGAAGAAACTCTTGGAACTGCGCCCGTTCACCGCGTGATTGGCGACGACCAGATCCTTCTGGAGAAAGAAGGGGAGCGCCATTCCCCACCCGGTTTCCGGGGCGGCGTCGGCGTATTTCTGGGCGGCCGTGGAATCACCGGCGATGTAGAGCGTGCGGGCCCGACGACCGGAATGCGCCGAGGCACTCCCGGACGCCCCGGCAACAGCAAGAGGAACAGCGGCAAAAGCAGCCGCGGCCACCTGTCTACGACTAAGAGACACGACGTTGTGCCTTTCAATAAGGGGCAGGGGGACCCGCGCCCCGACAGGGGCGCGGGGAACTGCGCGACCAGCCACAACGAACCCGCAGCCGGCGACGAACGAGAAGAACCCCTAGCCCATCTGCTCATTCCACTCAGCCTGCGCAGCATTCAGCTGCTCGGCCAACGTGTCCAGGAAGTCCTTCGCACTCATCTTCTTCAGCAGCACCTTCTGGAAATTCGGCTCATTGTCCGCCTTGGAGATGGTGTTCCAGTCGGGCAGGTAGTACGGCAGCTGCACGATCTTGATGGTGCCGCTGTTCAGCGACTCCGCCGCCAGCTTCGTCGCCTCCGCGGACTGGATCCACGGGTCCTTCGCCGCCTCCATGTTGGACGGAATGGCGCCCGCGGACTCGTTCCACTTGCTGTTGGACTCGTGCGAGACGGCGAACTCGATGAACTTCCACGCGGCCGTCTTGTTCTTGCTGGACTTGAACAGGCCGAGCCCGTCGACCGGGTTGGAGACCTGGACCTTGGTTCCATCCTCCAGCGTCGGGTTCGGAATTCCCCGGAACTTGCCGTCAAGCGCCTTCACATGGTCCTGGTAGGAACCCAGGTTGTGGCTCAGCATGCCGATCTCGCCGCTGTCCCACTGGGCGACCATCTTCTTGAAGTCGTTGTTGACGTCGGCGGACGGGGTGTCCTTCTTGTACAGCGCCGCGTACTTCTCCAGCGCCGCCACGTTCTTCGGGTCGTTGACGGTGGTCTTCGCCTCCTTCCAGAAGGAGGTGATCCCCGACTGCCCGTACATCGCGTCCAGGGCCTGGGCGATCGACCCCTCGCCGCCGCGAATGGTGTAGCCGAACTTGTTCTTGCTCGCGTCGGTGAGCTTGTCGGCGGCCTCGTAGAACTTCGTCCAGGTCGTGGGCGGGTCCAGCTTCGCCGCCTCGAACAGGTCGGTCCGGTACCAGAGCGTGCCGTTGTTCGCGGAGGTCGGGACGGTGAACAGCTCGTCGCCGCCGCCCGCGCTGCGCACGCTGTCGATCATGCCCGGGGTCAGCTTGCCGTTGAGCGTGCTGTTCTTGAGCCGGTCGTCCAGCGGCTCGAGGGCGTTCTGCGCGGCGATGCCGGCGAGCATGGCGGCGCCGACCCCGCCGACGTCGGGCAGGCCGCCGCCCTGGATCGCGGTGTCGTACTTGGACTGGACGCTCTCGGACGGTATCCCGACGTACTTGACCTTGATGTCGGGGTTGGCCTTCTCGAAGTCGGCGATGATCTCCTTCCAGACGTCGGTACGCACACCGCCGTTGTTGTCCCAGAAGGTGATCTGGCCCTTGCCCGAGCCCTCGTTGCCCTTGTCCCCGCCCGCTCCGCTGCCGTCGTCACCGCAGGCGGTGGCGGTCAGGGCGAGGACGGAACCCAGGGCCACGGCGATGGCCGCGCGCCTGCTTCTGCGGATGCTGATCTTCATTGGTCGGCACTCTCTCTTCTGGATCAAACGGAACTATGAAGTTGTGGGGGGTCAGCGGCGGGCGTACGGAGCCCAGCCGTCCGTACCGTTCAGGTAGGCGGCGACGGTGTGCACGGCCGCGTCCGCGTCGCTCAACTGCGGGCGGTCGGCGGTCACCTGGGCGCCGGGACCGTAGGTCCGGTACTCGGTGAAGCGGGCGTCCTTCCAGGAGAAGCCGCTCATGTCGGTCCACGGCGAGGACTTGACCGCGGCGGGCAACTCGGTGTCCCTGAACAGGACTTGAGCCACGGCGTTCGGCTCGCCGCCGGGGTGCCAGGGCCGGCCGAGGTGGAAGGAGTCGGCGGGGGCGTCGCTCACGACCTTCGAGCGGGTGATCAGGAAGCCGTGGGGGTTTCCCGTCCAGGTCGAAGCGGCCGTGATGTAGCCGTTGTTGGTGGTGGAGCCCCGGCTCAGCGCACGGATCACCGACCGCTCGATGACGGTCGTCGCGCGCCCGTAGATGAAGTCGACGTCGCCCTCGATGTACGAGTCGCGGACGTAGACCCGGCTGATCACGTCCAGCTTGGGGCTGTCGGTCATCAGGGTGTCCTGGTTGCCGAGGAAGGCGGTGTTCTCGAAGACGATCCGGTCGCCCGTCGTCTTCATCGCGAGCGCCTGCTCGCCCTTCAGCTCGACGGCGGCCTCGTCGAAGTCGTTGCTGAAGGTGAGGTTGCGGGCGGTGACGTCGTTCGCGGCGATCCGGACCGTCGCGCTTCCCGTCGAGCCCCCGTACTCGGCAGGCGTGTCGAACACGATGACGGTGTCGGAGCGGTTCCGGCCCGTCCCCTGGAGCAGGATGTCCGACTTGCCGGCCGGGATGAACACCTTCGCGCGGTACGTGCCCGGCGCGACGGCGACGGTCACCGGACTGTCGTTGCCGACGGGCACCGCGTCCACGGCGGCCTGGACGGTCGGATATTCGGCGGGGACGTGGAGCGTCACCCCGGCGCCGATCCGCTGCTGCGGCCCGGAGAACCGCTTCACCAGCGCGGGTACGGCGGCGGCCGGGTCCAGCCGGTAGGCGTAGAAGTCACGCGGCCGGAAGGCGGTGCCCCAGGTGTCCTGGCGCCCGCTGACGTTCTTCAGGATCGACCCGCGCTGCACCAACTCGGCGGTGGCGTCGGCCTGGTAGGGGTGCTGGACACCGTCGTAGTAGCTGTTCTCGATGACCATCCTGGTCCTGCCGCGCGACCAGTTCCCGTAGGTCCAGACGGGATCGCCGTCGGTGACCTGGGCCGACACGTAGTTGTTGTAGAGGTGCGCGTAGGCGCAGTTGTCGGCGGACGGGTTGCGCTGCTTGGTGCCCGTGAACCAGTTGTGGTCGATGGTGATCTCGGTGAGCACGTTGGACGTCCAGCCGATGCCGAACGCCTTGTTGTGGTGGGCGAATTGATTGTTGGAGACGGTGATGTACCGGCTGTCCTTGCGGATGTCGAGCAGTCCGTCGCCCATGTGCGTGAAGCGGTTGTGGTCGATCCAGACGTGGTCGGCGGTGTCCAGCTGGATCGCGTCGAAGTCGGTCGTCTTGCCGTCCCAGTCGCCCTCGACGTACGAGTCACGGATCGTCAGGTTGCGGATGATGACGTTGCTGGTGCCCGGGTTGAGGTGCAGTTCGCCGTGGACGATCTCGCCGGTGTCGCCGACGCCGATGACCGTCTTGTTCGAGGCGACGACGACGTCCGCGCCGAAGGGTGCCACGGCGATCGAGCCCGCGACCCTGATGATGTACGGCTCCTCGGCCGCCGCGTACTTCACCAGCGAGGCCTGGTCGGTGACCGTGACGACCTTGCCGCCCGCGCCGCCGGTGGTGCCGCCGTCGAGGGAGGCGAAGCCGTGCGGCCGGTCGGTCCAGCGGGCGGCTGTCGTCGTGGTTCCGGTGGCCGGGTCCGAGGGGCCGGCGGCCGTCGCCTCGTCGACCGACCCGAGGCACAGGGCGGCCACCAGACCCACGACGGCGGTCAGGGTTCTACCGGCGCCCAGTAAGCGCTTGCTCGGGAAGTGCGTCATTGCGGCTCCCAACAGGCATACGAATCAAGTGAGTTACGAGGGACTGACTCTGAACTGTGTGAACGTGGCCGCGCCGGCGTGTCCCCCGCCGACGGGCGCGAGCGCGAACAGGCCGAGCAGGGCGCCGACCCAGCGCCAGGGGGTGGCCGCGAACACCGGCCCGGACGGCTCCCACCCGTCCCCGACGTCACGGAAGAACCGGCAGCGCGCCCCCGCCCCGATCACGATCCGCAGCCGGGCCCGCCCCTCGGGAGCCGCCGTCGGACGTTCCGCGTCCCGCTCCTTCTTGGCCACGGACTCGGCGAACCGGTGGACCAGGCGGACCGTCCCGTCGTCCGCCCGCTCCAGCCCGATCCACCCGAAGGAGTCGCCGAGCACGGCGAGCCCGGCCCTGGCCCCCGGTTCCTCGCTGTCGAGGCGCAGCTCCACCTCGGCCACGCATTCGACGCCAGGCAGCCGCTGGGTCAGTACGTTCGGGAGTTTGCGCAGGTCATGGGCGTCGGCACTGCGTACGCAGCTCAGCCGCAGCCCGTCCCCCGAGTGCTGGGTGGCCCAGCCGTCCTGCGGGTTGGCCGTCCACTGCCACTGACGGCCGTACCGTCCGCCGGGGAAGTCGTCGTCGGTGGCGGGCGCGGCGGGCGGCTGCGCGGGCAGCTCGGGCTTGCGGTGTACGGCGACGGGGGTGCCCGCGTCGCCGAGCACGGGCCAGCCGTCCGCGCTGTCCGCGCCGTCCGCGCCGTCCGCGCCGTCCGCACTCCAGCTCATCGGCTGGAGGTGCACGACACGCCCGTACGGGCCGCGCTGCTGGAAGTGGAGGAACCAGTCCTCGCCGGCCTGCGTGCGCACCCAGCCGCCCTGGTGGGGCCCGTTGACGTCGGTGTCCCCCTGCTCCAGGACGATCCGCTCCTCGTACGGCCCGAAGAAGTCGCGGGAGCGGAAGGCGCCCTGCCAGCCGGTCTCCACTCCCCCGGCGGGTGCCAGGATCCAGAACCAGCCGTCGTGCTTGTACAGCTTCGGGCCCTCAAGGGTGAACCAGCCGGGGATGCGGTCGCCGTCGACGATCACCTTGCCCTCGTCGAGGAGGCTGCTGCCGTCGGGGTGCATCCGGTGGCCGGTGAGCCTGTTCTTCACGCCCGACCGGGACTTCGCCCAGGCGTGCACGAGATACGCCTCGCCGGTCTCCTCGTCCCACAGCGGGCACGCGTCGATGAGTCCCTTGCCCTCCTTGACCAGGTGCGGGCTGGTCCAAGGGCCGCGTATCGCGGGGGCGTTGACCTGGAAGATGCCGTGGTCGGGGTCGCCCCAGAAGATCCAGAAGCGGTCGTCGTGATGCCTCAACGAGGGTGCCCAGACACCGCAGTCGTGGCGCGGAACCGTGAACTCGGCCGCCGGTCGCAGGCGTTCGAGGGCATGGCCGACGAGGGTCCAGTTGACCAGGTCGCGGGAGTGGAGCAGGGGCAGTCCCGGCGCCCGGCCGAAGCTGGAGGCCGTGAGGTAGAAGTCGTCGCCGACACGGACCACGTCCGGGTCGGACCAGTCGGCGTTCAGGACCGGGTTGCGGTAGGTCCCGTCACCGAGATCGGCGCCGGTGATCACGGGCTCACCGCCTTCCGTACGAGGGCCGCGGCCTCGTCCCGGTCGAGGCGCCCGTCGGCGACGACGGTGACGATCCGGCGTACTGCGGTCTCGCCCGGTTCGATCGGCAGCCGTTCGTCGAAGGCGAGCGACGAGCCGACCCCCGGATACTCCTCGGCGCGGACGAACCACGGGTCGCGGCGCGTCTGTTCGGTGGCACCGGCGAAGACGAGCGTCCAGGTGGTGCCGGCCAGGGCGAGCCAGTCGGCGCGGGTGCCGTGGACCGCCGACTCGCCCTCGGTGGCGGCCGTGAACACGTCGGGGGCGGCGGCCTCCTTGCGTGCCCGCCAGAAGAAGCCGCCGTATGCCGCGCCCGGGCGGCCGTTGGTGGCGGGGCTGCCGATGGAGAGGGGCGCGTCGGTGATGTTGGTGAGGGAGAACGTGAAGTCCAACGCCCAGGCCGTGCCGGTGAGTTCGGTGGCGGCGACCGTCCGGCGCTCGCGCAGCAGTTCACCGCCGCCGACCATCCAGCGCAGCTCCTCGACGAAGCCGTCCGGGTCACGGAGCTGGTAGGCGGTGTGCCGCTGGGCTCCGTGGTTGTCCAGCTCGGTCGGACCCTGGTCCCGTACGTAGGTGCGCCCGCCCCAGAAGTTGTGCCCCCCGACGTCGGGTATGGCGACACCGACGCCGAGGTGGTGGGTGTGGTCGGCGGGGCTGAGTTCGGTGACAGCCGTGCCGGCCAGGGTGGTGACGGGGTGCAGATACGGGCGGGGCGCGTGGCGGAGCGGCAGCTCCGGCCGGCCGGTGTAGCGGCCGACCGGGCGGCCCGCGACCCGCAGGACCAGTGACTCGTTGGGCATCTGGTTCATCAGGTGCTCACCTCTTTCGGGAGCGCCCAGGGGGCGCCCAGCTCGGAGTAGAGGGAGAGGGTGTCGGCGGCCGCGGCCACCAGGCCGTCGATACCGGGGACCACTCGGCGACGGTCCTCGCCGGGCGCGAATTCCCAGGCGTCGGCCGGGAGTTCGGCCGGGTCGGGGGCCTGCCTGATCGCCTCGACGACCCGCATGAAGGCGCCCGTCTCGTCGGGCACGACGAGCAGTTCGGCGCCCTCGGTGAGGTGGTCGACGAGGTTCTCCAGCAGGTCGGTGCGGTCGTACTCGTACTCCTCCGGGCCGTGTCCGGAGCGCTGGAGGAGGACGCGGTCCTGCTTGTACCAGAAGGTGATCCGGCCGCTGGTGCCGTGCACGAGGACGTACGGGTCGTCCGGGTGCTGGGCGCACAGGGTGGCGGCGACGGTGACCGGGACGCCGTTCGTGGTGCTCACGCGGACGCAGGAGGTGTCGTCGGACTCGATGTCGTTGGCGCGCAGCAGCTCGGTCTCGATGCCGGTGACGTCCTCGGCGCGGGTGCTGCCGCCGAGGGCGAGGCCGGTGGCGACGGCGTGCGCGAGCGGGTTGGTGAGGGCGCCGTCGATGACGTCCACACCGTTCAGCCTGCGCTTGCCCGCCCAGGGCGCACGCCGGTAGTACGCCTCGTCGCGCGCCCACGCGCCGGCCCCGCCGATGCCCGTCACGGTCCCGATGGCGCCCTCGGCGATCAGTTCCCGGATCGCGGGCAGGGCGTGCGAGCCGAGCGACTGGAACCCGATCTGGCAGGCGACCCCGGCCGCCGCGACCCCGTCGGCCATCCGGCGGAACTCGGCGTAGGAGGGCGCCGGGGGCTTCTCCAGCAGCAGGTGCACGCCCTTGGCGGCGGCGATGAGCGCGAGGTCGGTGTGGGTGGGGATCGGCGTGCAGATCACGGCGACGGCCGCCCCGGTGGAGTCGAGGAGAGCACCGAAGTCCGCGGACTGCTCGGGCGTACCGAGCCCGTCCAGCTCCTCGTCGCTCAGCGGGGTCAGCTCGCAGACGCCCGCCAGCCGTACGAGGCCCTTGTCCTGGAGCCTGCGGATGTTGGCGAGGTGCCAGTGGCCGTGGCCGCGCGCTCCCGCGAGGACCACCGGTACCGGGGTGACCGCCTTGGTGGCCGTCGGTGTCGTGCTCATGTGTGCCTCCCTGCGCCCGCGCCGCGTGCCACCTCTCGGTCGGCCGTGTCGGCGCTGTCGATCTTTGTGTGCAGGGTAGGCGTCCAGCCGACGTCCGCCGTGAGGTCGCGCTCACTGCCCGAGTTGTACGCGTTGTGGATGGTCAGAAGATCTACCGGGAAGCCGTTGAAGAGGGTGCCGGTCTGGTGCAGCGCGGTGCCGTTCCAGCTCTTGACCAGGTCGGCGGCCTCGACGTGCCCCGGGGTGGTGAAGGCGTTGTTCTCCGCGTACACGGCGGACTCCGTGGAGACGCCCACCGAGTAGCGATAGTCGTCGCCGTGGTCGATCAGGTAGCGGTTGTTGTAGAGGTGCACCTGTCCGAAGCGGACGCGCGGGGCGCGCTGGGTCACCGAGCGGAACTCGTTGTGGTGCAGGGTGACGCGGAGCTTCCCCCGGTCGCCGGTGACCGTGTCGCCGTTGCCGATGAGCATCGCCTTGTCGTGGTCGGCGAACCGGCTCCAGGAGACGGTGACCAGGTCGGAGCCGTTGGTGATGTCCAACAGGCCGTCGTGGCGCAGGTAGTTGCGGGCGAAGTAGGTGGGCTCGTCGGCGTCGGCGTGACCCTTGTCGGAGGCGGTGACGTGGTCGACCCAGACATGGGTGGCGCCGTTGAGCCACAGGGTGTCGTACGCCGTCTTCCAGTCGCCCAGGCCACCGGAGTTGGGCTGCCAGACGGGGAAGCAGTCGTAGGCGTCGCGGAGTTCGAGGTTGCGGACGATGACGTTGTCGGCCTGTCGGACCTGGAGGCTCGCGCCCTTGAGGACGGCTCCCGAACCGAGCCCGAGGATCGTCGTGTTGGACCCGACGGGCAGCACGACCCGCTCGGCCTGCTTGGCCGCCGCGGCCTGGCGGGCCTCCTCCTGCGGGCCGCTCGGTCTGGCGGAACCCCAGGTGCGGGGGTCGTAGGCGGCCAGGTACTTCTTCAGCCCGTACCCGGTCCCGGCCGCGTAGTCACCACAGCCCAACTTGCCGCCGTCGTCGGCGGTGTTGGCGTCGATCGTCCCGGCGATCCGGATGATCTTCGGGGTGGCGCTGCCGCCGTCGAGGGCGCGGAGAAGTTCGCCGCGGCTGCGTACGGTGAACACATGCGCGTTGTCGGCCGCCGCGCCGCCGGTGGTGCCACCGTCGGCGGCGGCCCAGCCGTCGTTCGCGGGCAGCGTGTCGCGGCTGAGGTCGCGGGCGTCGGCACCGGCCGGGGTGCTCAGCACGGCACCCAACAGGCCGATGGCGGCGGCGACTTGAAGGACCCGGGCCTTTCTCATCCCTTCACCGCCCCGGCGCTGAAGCCGGTGATCAGCCACTTCTGGATGAAGGCGAAGACGATCACCACGGGTACGGCGGCGATGATGCCGCCGGCCGCGAGCGCGCCCAGGTCGACGCTGTCCGCGCTCATCAGGGTGTTGAGGCCGACCGGGATGGTCTGCTTGCTCTGGTCGCTGAGGAACATCAGGGCGAACAGGAAGTGGTTCCAGGAGTGCACGAACGCGAAGGAGCCGACGGCGATCAACCCGGGCCGCAGCAACGGGAGTACGACGACGCGGAACGCGGTGAAGCGGTTGCAGCCGTCGACCCAGGCGGCCTCCTCCAGGGTGTACGGCACGTTCCTGATGAAGCCGCTGATCAGGATCATCGACAACGGCAGCTGGAACACCGTCTCGGCGATGATGACCGCGCCCAGCGAGTTGATCATCTGGAGCTCGGCGAAGATCTGGAACAGCGGCACCAGCAGCAGCGCGCCTGGCACGAACTGGGAGCAGAGCAGGGCCAGCATGAAGGCGCGCTTGACCTTGAAGTCGAAGCGGGCGAGGGCGTACCCGCCGGCGAGGGCGACGAGCGTCGTCATCAGGAGCGTGGCGACGCCGACGAGGATGCTGTTCTCGAAGTAGGTGCCGAAGCTCCGCTCGGTCCACACCTTCTCGAAGTGGTCGAAGGTCATCGGCCAGGGCACCAGCGAGGTCGAGCCGGCCGGGCGCAGCGCGAAGAGGAGGATCCAGTAGAAGGGGATGAGGGTGAAGACGAGGTAGATCCCGAGGGGGAGGTAGATCTGCCAGCGGGGGGCCTCGTCCCAGGCGCGCCGCTGCTTCTTGTGCGGGCGGGGCGGCTCGGGAATCTCGTCCACGGGCATGGGCACGATCGCGGTGGCTTCCTTGGTGCTCACTTGTTCTCCCCTCCGAACTTGCTCAGCCGCAGGTAGACGATCGAGAAGAACAGCAGGATCACGAACGCGACCGTCGTCAGGGCCGATGCGTAGCCGAAGTTGTGGGCGTCGACGCTGGTGTTGGCGATGTAGAGCGGGAGTGTCGTGGTCTCGCCGGCCGGTCCGCCACCCGTGAGGGTGTAGAGGAGGTCGACGTTGTTGAACTCCCAGACCGCGCGCAGCAGCGTGGACAGGACGATGGCGTCCTTGAGGTGCGGCAGTGTGATGTGCCAGAACTGCTTGATCCGGCTGGCTCCGTCGACCTCGGCGGCCTCGTACAGGTCCTTCGACACGGACTGGAGGTCGGCGAGGATGAGGATCGCGAAGAAGGGCACGCCTCTCCACAGGTCGGCGACGATCGCCGCCGGGAACACGGTGGAGGTGTCCGAGAGCCAGCTGGTGCCGTATGTTCCGATGCCCGCGTCGGCGAGGTAACGGGTGATGCCTGTCTGGGAGTTGTAGAGGAGCACCCAGATCGCGGAGGTGAGTACGCCCGAGACGGCCCAGGGCGAGAAGACGAGCGCGCGGCCGATCGAGCGGCCCACGAAGGTCTGGTTGACGATGAGCGCGAGTGCCAGACCGAAGAGCAGCTGCAGTCCGACCTCGACGACGACCCACTTGGCGCTGAAGACCAGCGTGTCCCAGAACTGGGGGTCGTCGGTGAAGGCGTGGGTGAAGTTCTCGAATCCCGCGAAGCCGTTGCGCCAGGGCTTGGTGGGGTTGAAGTGCTGCAGGCTGTAGTAGAAGACGCTGAGCACCGGGTAGGCGATGAAGCCCAGCATGAGCAGGGCTGCCGGTGCGATCAGCAGGTAGGGCAGCCTTCGCGGCGTCGCGGAGGCACGCCGCCGCCGGGGTGGCGCGGGCGGTTTCGCCACGACTGCGGCTTGGGCCATGACAGGGTCTCCGATCTCGGTACGTCGTGCGTGCGTCGTGCATCGTGCGTGCGTCGTGCAGGAAGCGCTTTCTCGCTGTGCGGAGGTCGGCCCCTTTCGCGGTACGGGGTGCCTCTTGCTGTGGTGCTGCGGGGGGGGCGGGTGGGTGGTGGCTTGTCGCGCCCCGCGGCGGAGCCGCTGATCGATACAGCCCCGCGCCCCTAAGTGGGCTGACTCAACCTGCGTAAGGATCTGGGGACTTGCCCGGCCTGGCCAGGAACTCGAAGTCGCAGCCGGTGTCGGCCTGGGTGATCTGCTCGTTGTAGAGCGCTCCGTAGCCACGCTCGTACCGTTCGGCCGGCGGCGTCCACTCCGCCCGCCTGCGCGCCAACTCGTCGTCGTCCACGTTGAGTTGAAGCGA
This sequence comes from Streptomyces sp. NPDC047042, assembly GCF_040644035.1. Lineage (NCBI taxonomy): Bacteria > Bacillati > Actinomycetota > Actinomycetes > Kitasatosporales > Streptomycetaceae > Streptomyces > Streptomyces sp. NPDC047042. The sequence goes on from NZ_JBEYVP010000015.1 coordinate 44,120, forward strand.
CCGTCCCTCGACATCGAGGGTGATGGTGTCGCCGGTGCGGACCAGCGCGAGCGGCCCGCCGACATGCGACTCCGGCGCCACGTGCAGCACGCACGTGCCGTAACTCGTTCCGCTCATCCGGGCGTCGGAGATCCGCACCATGTCCCGTACGCCCTGCTTGAGCAGGTGGTCGGGGATGGGCAGCATCCCGTACTCGGGCATGCCCGGGCCGCCCTTGGGTCCGGACCCGCGCAGCACCAGGACGGTGTCGGCGGTGATGCCCAACTCCGGGTCGTTGATGGTGCGTTGCATGGTCTTGTAGTCGTCGAAGACGACCGCGCGTCCGGTGTGCTTCAGCAGGTGGGGCTCGGCGGCGATGTGCTTGATGACGGCGCCGTCCGGACAGAGGTTGCCGCGCAGGACCGCGACCCCGCCCTCGTGCGCGACCGGCTTGTCGCGCGGGCGGATGACCTCGTCGTTGTGGACCAGGGCGCCTTCGAGCTGCTCGCGCATGCTGTCGTACGACACCGTGGGACGGTCCAGATGGAGCAGGTCCGTGATCCGGGAGAGGAACCCCGGCAGACCACCGGCGAAGTGGAAGTCCTCCATGAGGTACGTCTGTCCGCCGGGCCGTACGTTGGCGAGTACGGGTACGGTCCGCGCGATGCGGTCGAAGTCGTCCAGGGTGAGCCGGACGCCGGCCCGTCCCGCCATGGCGATCAGATGGATCACCGCGTTGGTGGAGCCGCCGAGGCCGAGGACGGTGGTGACCGCGTCGGTGAAGGCGTCGGCGGTCAGGATGTCGCTCAACTTCCGGTCCTGATGGACCAGTTCGACGATCCTCATCCCCGAAGCGGCGGCCATCCGGTCGTGCCCGGAGTCGACGGCCGGGATGCTGGACGCCCCCGGCACGGTCACTCCGAGCGCCTCGGCGGCGGCGGTGAGCGTGGACGCCGTACCCATGGTCATGCAGTGCCCGGGGGAACGGGCGAGCCCGCTCTCCAGCTCGGTCATCTCGCAGTCGCCGATGAGTCCGGCACGCTTGTCGTCCCAGTACTTCCACATGTCGGTGCCGGAACCGAGCACCTCGTTGCGCCAGTGCCCGGGCAGCATTGGCCCGGCGGGCACGAAGACGGTCGGCAGATCGACGCTGGCCGCCCCCATGAGCAGGGCGGGCGTCGACTTGTCGCAGCCGCCCATCAGGACGGCCCCGTCGACCGGGTACGAGCGCAGCAGCTCCTCCGTCTCCATGGCGAGGAGGTTGCGGTAGAGCATGGGGGTCGGCTTCTGGAAGGTCTCACTGAGCGTCGACACCGGGAATTCCAGGGGGAATCCGCCTGCCTGCCATACGCCCCGCTTCACAGCCTGCGCCCGGTCACGGAGGTGCACATGACAGGGATTGATGTCCGACCAGGTGTTGAGGATCGCGATGACGGGCTTGCCGAGGTGCTCCTCGGGGAGGTAGCCGAGCTGCCGGGTACGGGCGCGGTGGCTGAAGGAGCGCAGCCCCTCGGTCCCGTACCACTGGTGGCTCCTGAGCTCCTCCGGCGCTTTTCGTGCCTGGGCGGGCTTCATATGGACCACCCGGCGGCTATGGCGGCGACCTCGGCGCGCTCGCTCTCGGGCAGGGCGCGACTGGGCGGACGGACGTCTCGACGGCACAGCCCCAGCGAGGCCAGGGCCTCCTTGACGACGGTCACGTTGTTCGCGGAGGCGTTCGAGCCCCGCAGCTCCTCGAAGCGGCGGATCTGCTCCCAGACCTTCATGGCGGCCGGGTAGTCGCCCGATCGAAGCGCTTCGATCATGTTCAGCGAGACGGCCGGGGCGACGTTCACCAGCCCCGAGGTGAAGCCGGTGGCACCGGCCGAGAAGTAGGAGGGCGCGTAGGGCTCGGCGAGCCCCGCCACCCACACGAACCGCTCCAGTCCGGCGTCCCGCGCGAAGGCCGCGAACCGGGAGGCGTCGGGGACCGCGTACTTCACGCCGATGACGTTCGGGCAGACGTCGGCGAGTTCGGCGAGCCGCAGACCGCTCAGCGAGGTGTTGCGTATATAGGGGACGACCCCGAGTTCGGGAACGGCCTCGGCGATGGCCCGGTGGTAGTCGATCCAGCCGCCCTCGGAGACGTACGGGTGGATGGGCTGATGGACCATCACCATCGCGGCCCCGTGCTCCCGGGCGTGCCGGGCGGCGGCGACGGCGGTGGGCACGTCGTGTCCGACACCGACGAGGATCACACCCCGGTCGCCGGCCTCGTCGATGGTCAACTCGGTGACCAGGCGCCGCTCTTCGGGGTCGAGGGCGTAGAACTCGCCCGTGTTGCCGTTGGGCGTGAGGGTGGTGACACCGCCGTCGAGCAGCCGGCGCAGCAGGGCCCGGTGGGCGGGCTGGTCGACGGTGCCGTCCTCGGCGAACGGGGTCACCGGGATGGCCACCACGTCGGCCAGAGCCGCCCGTTGCGTCTCGAACGCCACGCCGCTCATTCCTGACCGTCCTCTCCCTGGACCTCGGACTCCCCTGCGGGGAAAGCCCGTTGCACGAACGACGCGATATGGGCGTGCAGTGCGCGGGCCGCGCCGTCCGAGTCACCGTCGAGCGCGAGCCGCAGGATCTCCCGGTGCTCGTCCGCCTCCCGATCCCAGGAAGGGTTCGCGGCCCAGGCGACGGCGGAGACCAGGGCGGCCTGGTCGCGCACCTCGTCGAGCATCCGGCCGAGCAGCGGGTTGCCGCAGCGGACATAGAGGGAACGGTGGAACTCCCGGTTGGCCAGGGAGCGTTCGGCGGTGTCGGTGGCCTCGTCGGCCCGGGTGAGCGCGTCCCGGGCCGCGTCGAGCGAGGCCCCTCTGCGCACCGAACGCCTGAGGGCCTCCGGCTCCAGGAGCAGCCGTACGTCGTAGACCTCGCGCGCCATGTCCGCGTCCACCATGCGCACCGTGACGCCCTTGTACTGGTTCATCACGACGAGCCCGGTGCCGGCCAGCGTCTTGAGCGCCTCGCGCACGGGGGTCTTCGACACCCCGAACTGTGCGGCGAGCTCGGTCTCGACCAGGGCCTGACCCGGCGTCAACTGCCCGGTGAGGATGCGGTGTTTGATGCCCTCCAGCACGAACTGCGTGCGGGACGGGATCGGCGTGGGCACAGAGGTCATGCGTGCCTCTCGGATGTGGACGGACCGAACCCGGGGAACCAAGAACCCTCGGATCAGATCTCGCGTATCGGATCTCACATATCGCGTCTCATATATGACGTACGAAGTACGACGGGGTTGAAGGTAAAAGGGGGTTCAGTGGTTCGTCAACGCTTGTGACAGAGGAAGTTGAGGAAGTTGAGGCGCTTCGATCAGATGATCTTCGTGGTGCCCTCGTACGCGCTGTCGGTGGGCCCGCCGAAGACGGCGGCGGCGCGGGCGGTGGCCGCGTCGACGGTGAGCGTGGGCCCGACATGGGTGACGAGTAGCGAGCCGGCCCCCTTGGCGTACGCGCCCGCGTCCTCCGGCGTCATATGCACCTGTTCGCCATCGCCATCTTCGTGCCGGTCGATGTCGGCCTCGCACAGGAAAAGGTCGGCGCCCCGGGCGAGTTCGGCGAGCGCCTCGCAGGGTCCGGTGTCGCCGGAGTACGCAAGGGTCTTGCCCTGCGACTCGGCCCGCAGCCCGTACGCCTCGACGCCGTGCGAGACGGCACGCGTGGTGAGGCGCAGGTTCCAGTGGCGGACGGTGTGGCCGTCGTACAGCGGCCTGAAGTCGAGGATTCCGCTGAGGAAGCCGAGGTTGGGCTGCCCGAAGAATCCCGCGATGCGGCGGGCGCACTCGCGGGGCGCGTAGACGGGGATCGGCGCGGGCGGGGTGAGCCCGCCGTACGCGAACCCGTAGACGGCGGCGAGCAGATCGGCGTTGTGATCGGCGTGCAGGTGCGAGATCCAGATCGCGGTGAGCCGTGCGGGATCAGTGTGCCGCTGCAACTCCGCGAAGGTGCCGGGCCCGGCGTCCACCCACACCTCGGCCCCACCGCCACGCACCAGATACCCGGAGCAGGGGCGCCCCGGCGCCGGATGCGGAGAGGCGGTGCCGAGGACGGTGAGGCTCAGGGGCATGCGGGGAGCGTACGGGGCGGGACGGTCGGGCGTCCGGGGTTTGACAGGCCGCGCGGACAGGGCTCCTGCCACCGCGCCCGACGAGGCGGCCGTCGCCCCTGACCACCGGCTCCCGGCCGATGCCGTACGCGAGCCCTGTCGCGCCGCCCCACCCCGCCCGCGCTTCTAAGGCACCTTCCCGATCCCCGCGCCCGCCCCTTAGCCCCACGATGACCAGGCATGACGACACGAAACTCATCCCTGGTACGCGTGCTGCGAAACCGTGCCGCCGGGCTCTGTCTCGCCGGCGTCCTGGTCTCCGGCTTCGGTACGTCGGCGCTGTGGCTGGCTGCCGGGATCTGGGTCAAGGACCTCACCGGCTCGGACGGCCTCGCCGCGCTCTGCCTGTTCGCGATGTGGGCGCCGAGCCTGGCGGGCCCGCTGCTGGGCACACTCGCCGACCGCGCCCACCGCAAACGGCTGCTGATCCGCACGAACCTGACCCTGGCGGCCCTCCTGCCGGCCCTGTTCGCGGTCGACTCCGCAGGCCGCGTGTGGATCGTCTTCGCGGTCCTGCTGGTGTACGGCGCGCTGGGCGTCGTCCAGGACGCGGCCGAGACGGCGCTGGTCGCCACGGCTGTCGACCCGGCGTTGCTGGGCGACTTCAACGGCCTGCGCATGACGGCGAACGAGGGCATGAAACTGGTCGCCCCACTGGCCGGTGCGGGCCTCTACACGGCGTACGGCGGCCCGAGCGTGGCCCTCCTGGACGCCGTCACGTTCGTCCTCGCCGCCCTCCTGTACGCCTGTCTGCGCGTCCGCGAGGGCACCCCGCCGCCCTCGACGCGCGTCCGGGCCGCGGAGGGCGCCGCGTTCCTGTGGCGGCACGACCGGCTGCGCCCACTGGTCCTGGCGGGCGGCACGACGATGCTCCTGTCGGGCCTGAGCGCCGCCACCCTCTACGCCGTCATCGACGGGCTCGGCCACTCTCCCGCGTACGCCGGCCCGCTGTACGTCGTTCAGGGCGTCGGCTCGGTGGCGGTCGGCCTGGCCTCGGGCCCACTGCTGCGCCGGTTCGGGGAGCGCGGTTTCGCGGCGTACGGGACAGCGCTGACCGGCGTCGCGATGACTCTGCGAGCGGTACCGGCCGACCTCGCCGTGCTCGGCTCCGGCGTGGCCATCGGGATGGGCCTGCCCTGCGTCCTGATCGCGGGCCTCACCGCCGTACAGCGGGAAACCCCCGAGGAGCTGCTCGGACGTACCGCCGCCACCGCCAACACCTTGATGTTCGCGCCCACGGCGATCGGTCTGGCCGCGGGCGCGGCGCTGGTCGAACTCGTCGACCACCGGCTGCTTCTGCTGGGGTGCGCCCTCGCTCTGCTGCTGACCGCGGTTGCGCTGTTTCAGCGCCGCGCAAGCGCCTCCCGCACCGAGCCCAGATCCACGTCAGACACCAACCCGGCGTGACAAAGCCCCAGTTCGATGACCCGAGCCGCGCACTCCGCACCCGCCACGAAGGCACTCCGCCGAGATGCACCCTCGCCCTGCCACGGATACCGGTCCCGGTGCACAACGCCGGGCAAGCACGTCGCGCACCCAGCCCAGGTCCACGTCAGACCGCAACCCGGCGTGACAAAGCCCCAGTTGTATGACCCGAGCCCCGCACTCCGCACCCGCCACGAAGAGACTCCGCCGGGCTACGCCCCCGCCTTGCCACTCACGGCGCTTCCACTGCTTCAGCGCCGGGTCAGCGCGTCCCGTACCGCGTCCAAGTCTGCGTCGGACGCCAACCCCGCGTGGTACAGCCGCAGTTCGGTGGCGCCCAGGCCCGCCGCGCGTTCCGCGTCCGCCGCCAGGGTGCTCGGGGTGCCGCCCATTCCGGAGACCACGACGAAGTTGGCGGCCAGCACAGCGCCCTCGGCGGCCTCCGCGAACGGTGTCAGCAGGCCCGCCCCGCCGGTGCAGGGGACCACCACGCCGTCCGCGACGGACAGGATGTGCTCGGGGTCCACTCCCGCATTGGCGCCGACGTGGTACCAGACCGGGTCGGCGTGCAGCAGGACCTGGAAGCCGGCCGGGGCCGCCGCCCGGACCGCCGCGACGGCCTCCTCCTGGAGCGTGCGGGCCGTTTCCTCGCGCCACGCGCGCGTGAGGGCCGCTTTGTCGTCACCGAGAGCCTTCTCGACCCCCGCCCATCCCCCGTGATCCGGCTCGCCCCGCCACAACGGCTCCAGCGCGGCGCGCACGGCCACCGCCAGCTCCTCGGGATCCAGGCCCTGCCCGGCGTACCCCGCCCGGCAGGACGGGCAGAAGCAGAGCGCCATCAGATACTGGCCGGCGTCACCGAGCCCGATCCCGCCCGTCTTGTCGTGGGCGTGCAGATGCGCGAGCCCGTACCAGCCGAGGGACTCCAGTTCCGTACCGCGTGCGCCGGGCCGGATGGCGGCCTCGGCGGCGAGATCGACGAGGTACGCGCGCGTGGCGGGCTGCGCGATGCAGGGCGCCCACGGGTAGCGGTCCCCGTAGGCGTTGACCACGGAGGTGTCCGGATGGTCGGCGCCCAGGCGGGAGTTGTGGGCGAGGACGACCCAGGTGTGCACGTCGAGCCCGGCGTCGGCGAGCGCGGTGGCGGCCTCGCCGTACGCGTCACCGGGGGCCCAGGATCCGGCGGCGTACGGCCGCAGTTCACGGCCCGCCCAGCGGTCGTCCGTGGGGTACAGCACCGCCGCGTGCTCGGCGGTGACGATGCGGTGGCGCGGGTGGCGGGGCGTCAACGCGCGCGTGGAGTGGTACGCGGAGGCGAGGGTGACCTGTTCCACGCCGAGTGCGGCGATCCGCCGGGCGGCGTCGGGGTCGCCGTTGACGTCCCAGGGATAGACGAACGCGGACGCCTTCACATGCTCTCCTCGAACTCGGAACCAGCTTCTGCCCCTCTACCCACCGCCCCCGGCCCCGACGCCGACCCCGACCCCGACCCGAGGAGCGCGTGACCGCGCTCGACGAGCCGCGCGAGCTGCTTCACATGGTCCTCGGTCGGCTCGTGCAGCGGCGGCCGGACCTCCCCGACGTCAAGCCCGGTCTGCCGCACCCCGGCCTTGACGAGGGAGACGGCGTAGCCGCGCCCCTGCGCCCGCAGTTCGACGAACGGCCGGTAGAAGCCGTCCACGAGCCGGTTCGCGGTGACGTCGTCGCCGGTGTTGAGCGCCTTGTGGAAGGCCAGCGCGATCTCGGGCGCGAAGCAGAAGACGGCCGACGAGTAGAGGGTGACGCCGATGCCCCGGTAGGCGAGCCCGGTCAGTTCGGCGGTCGGCAGTCCGTTGAAGTACAGGAAGTCGCCGGGCACCTCGGTGCGTACGGCGCTCACGATCCGCTGCATCAGGTCGAGGTCGCCGAGCCCGTCCTTGAGCCCGATGATCTTCTCGGTGCGCGCCAGTTCGACAACGGTCGCGGGCGTGAACACGGCGTTGTCGCGCTGGTAGACGATGACCGGCAGGTCGGTCGCGGCCGCCAGCTCCCGGTAGTGCCGCAGCAGCCCCTCCTGCCCGGCCACCACCAGATACGGCGGCATGGCGAGCAGCCCGTCGGCCCCGGCCTCCGCCGCGAGACGCGCGAAGCGCACGGCGAGGGCGGTGCCGTATCCGGCGCCCGCGACCACCGGCACGCGCCCGGCGGTCTCCTCCACCGCCGCCCGTACGCAGGCCTGGAACTCCTCGGGTGTCAGCGCGTGGAACTCCCCGGTGCCGCAGCACGCGAAGACGGCCGCGGCCCCCGCCGCCACGCCCCGGCGCACATGCGCGCGGAAGACGTCGAGGTCGAGCGAGCCGTCGGGGCCGTAGGCGGTGACGGGGAAGAACAGCGGACCACTCGGGACGGTGAGTCGCGTGGCAAGGTCGGCGGCGAGCGGGGCTGGCGTCACGGGCTCTCCCTGTGGCATGCAGTCGTGCACGCTTCTGATTCACGTCTACATTTCTGAACGGTTTCACGCTAAGCGCCCATCACGGGGCCGGTCAAGCCGACCGACGGCCAACCGGGCGACAGAATCCGCAGGTCTGCGTCACACTTGACGGCACCGGCCACCCCTCCCTAGCGTGTCCACGGATGTGAATTCCGTACACGCATACGGCCGTCGCATCGAGGAGATCCCGTCAGGCGCCCCAAGGAGACCCGAGGATGCCCGCTCCCCGCACCGTTCTGCTCACCGGCGCCGCCGGCGGCCTCGGCACCCTGATGCGGGACCTGCTCCCGGCCTACGGCTACGAACTGCGCCTGCTCGACCTGCTCCCCATCGAGGGCGAGCCCGACGCGATCACCGCGGACCTCACCGACAGGGCGGCACTGCGCGAGGCCGTGCGGGGCGTCGACGCGATCATCCACCTCGCGGGCATCTCGCTGGAGTCGACCTTCGACAAGATCCTGAAGGCGAACATCGAGGGCACGTACAACCTGTACGAGGCCGCACGCGAAGAAGGCGTCGGACGCATCGTCTTCGCCTCCTCGAACCACGCGGTGGGCTACACCCCCCGCCCCCAGGGGGCCGACCCCCTGATCCCCGTCGACACCCCGCACCGCCCGGACACCTTCTACGGCCTGTCCAAGTCCTTCGGCGAGGACCTGGCCCAGCTCTACTGGGACAAGCACGGCCTGGAGACGGTCTCCGTCCGCATCGGCTCCTGCTTCCCCGAGCCGACCAGCGTGCGCATGCTGTCGCTGTGGATGAGCCCCGCCGACGGCGCCCGCCTCCTGCACGCGTCCCTGACCGCCGAGAACGTCGGCCACACCGTCGTCTACGGCTCGTCCGCCAACACGCGCCTGTGGTGGGACCTGAGCAGCGCACGAGCCCTCGGCTACGAACCGCAGGACGACTCCGAGCCGTACGCCGAGAAACTGATCGCCGACCAGGGCGACCTCGACCCGTCGAACCCGGCCCACGCCAACCTGGGCGGCCACTTCGTGAACGACCCCCCGATCTGGCCCCACTGACCACACCCCCACAAACGGGCGGGCACCGAACGGGTCCGCCCGCAGCCATATCCGGGCACACGAACACCTTCTGCCGCGCTCCTGGAACGGGCGCGGCATTGCCCCGTCCAGGGGCGCGGGGAACTGCGCGACCAGCCACATCGCACCCGCGGCCGCCACACGACAGCACCCACCGAGCTCGTAGGCCCACCCGGAACCCGACGGGCCCGAACGGGCAGACGCGGTCACTTTCACCCCCGTAACAGACCTGGTCACCACCCCCCACCCCTGTAGAACTTCCCCCACAGGGCCCGAACGGGCAGAGACCGCAAGGCGGGTGAGCCCATGACCAACACCGCGCAAGACCGCCAGCGGCACATCGTGCGCACCGCCCGCACCACCGGCTCGGTCGACGTGACCACCCTCGCCGCCGAGTCGGGCGTGGCCAAGGAGACCGTACGGCGCGACCTGCGCGCCCTGGAGGACCACGGCCTGATCCGCCGCACCCACGGCGGCGCCTACCCCGTGGAGAGCGCGGGTTTCGAGACGACCCTCGCCTTCCGCGCCACCAGCCACGTCCCCGAGAAGCGCCGGATCGCCGCCGCGGCGGCCGACCTGCTCGGGGACGCCGAAACGGTCTTCGTCGACGAGGGGTTGGAGCTGCTGCCGCTGGAGTGCGTTCGGGGGCGTTCTGACGCCTGGCGATGAGGAGGTGCTGCGTCTGGTGGGCGCGCACCTGGGGTCACTGGCTTCGAGGGATCTCAAGACGCGCTGCCGGGACGGCCTGGAGCACTCCGGTGACGCCTGGGCGGTGCGGAAGCGGGAGCTGACACCCGCCTCGTCGTCACGCTGGGCCGGGTCGATCACCAAGGCGTCGCATGATCAGTGGGCACTGGCCCGCCGCTGCCAGTCGACGCACATCCACAACCTGCAGACGGGCATCCGCACCCTCGAAGCCCGGCTGGCGCTGCCGGTCGGGCAGAAGGGGACGAAGAAGGCGCCCGGGGGTTACCGGTCCCGGCGGGAATGGCACGCGAAGTCCCGGCGGCTGCGGGTACTGGAGGACCGGCTAGCCGCCGCTCGGGCGGACCGCGAGGCCGGTGTGGTGCACGTCGTGCGGGGCGGCAAGCGGCTGGCCCGCGCCCGGCATCACTTGGAGGCGGCTTAGCTCACGGAGTCGGCGTGGCGTGGATGTTGGGAGGCGGAGCGCTGGTTATGCCAGGCGGACGGCGAGTCCGGGAAGCGGTACGGCAACGAGACCATCCGTATCAGCCCCGACGGCGAGGTCAGCATCAAACTCCCCGCACCTCTGAGGTACTTGGCGAACACCCCTCACGGCCGGTACATCCTTGCCTGCCGGATCGAGTTCGCCCACCGGGGGCAGGAGTGGGCGGATCGTGCCGCGGCCAACCGGGCGATCGCCTACCGTATCCACCTCGATACGGTCCGAGGGCGCTGGTATGTGACCGCCTCCTGGCAAATCCCGCCCACCCCCTCCATTCCCCTGGAGGCCGCCCTCGCCCACGGCGTGATCGGCGTCGACATGAACGCCGATCTCCCCCACGCTCGGCTTCGCTCACGCGGGGGGACCCCCACCGCCGCCTGGCGCCTGGACACCCACGGCAACCCCACCGGCGCCCCGCGCCGCTTCTCCTACGACCTGACCGGCACCGCCGAACACCGTGACACCCAGGTCCGCCACGCCCTCACCCGCCTCCTGCACTGGGCCCACACCTGCGGCGTGAAGGCGATCGCGGTCGAGGACCTGGACTTCGCCGCCGAGAAGACCCGGGAGAAACACGGCCGCCGCAAACGCTTCCGCGAGCTGATCTCCGGCATGCCCACCGGCAAACTCCGTGCCCGCTTGTCCTCGATGGCCGACCAGACGGGTATCGCGGTCATCGCGGTGGACCCGGCCTACACCAGCCGCTGGGGTGGCCAGCACTGGCAGAAGCCCCTCACCACCCCCACCCGCACCACCACCCGCCACGATGCTGCTGCCGTGGCGATTGGAAGGCGCGCCCAGGGACACCCGATCCGGCGACGGACGGCACCGCCCCCACACGACCGGAGTGATCGTGCGGGGCATCGGACCGTCCAGGCCGGACCGGTTGTTCCTGGGCGTGAGGCGTTACTCATCAGCGGCCTCCGGCCGCGGGCCGCCCCCGCATCCCCGGACCACGGACACGATCCGTAGCGACCGCCTGCCACTGACGAGCTATCCGCAGGCGTTGGACCAGTTCGCGGCGGGAGCGGGGCGGAAGATCGTGGTGACCCCGTAACCGTCACTCGCCCCCGCCGCCCCTACCCGTCCCATCCGTCTCGGGGGCGCTGCCCCCGAACCCCCGCTCCTCAAACGCCGGAGGGGCTAATTCCCAGCCCGTCCGGCGATTGAGGACGAGGCCCGTTCAGGGCCGTGGCGGGGGTCTGGGGGCGGCAGCCCCCAGGAAGGGATGGGACGGGTAGGGGCGGCGGGGGCGAAAACCCTTGGCCCGCCACCCACCCATTTGCCCACCGGGTAAGGGAACGGTAAAGCGGGCCCGGTCGTTCACCGGTCATGACAGCTATGACCCCCGGCTCGAACATCCCTCTCCCCGTCACCCGAGTGACGGTGGACGTCGCCGCCCCAGTACGGCTCGACGTATCGAGCCTGCTGCTCACCGCCGACGGCAAGGTGCGCTCCGACGACGACTTCATCTTCTACAACCAGCCGACCGGCCCCGGCGTGACGTACCGCTCCGGCGGCGGCACCACCCCCGACTCGATCACGGTCGACACCACCGCCGTCCCCCCGGGCATCGAGAAGATCGTCGTCACGGCGAGCCCGGACGCGGCGGGCCAGACCTTCCAGGGCATCGAGCCCACGGCCACGATCCGCAACGCGGACGACAACTCGGTCCTGGCGACGTTCACGCCCCCGCAGCTCGGCTCGGAAACGGCGCTGGTGATCGTCGAGGTGTATCTGCGCAACGGCGCCTGGAAGGCCCGCGCGGTGGGCCAGGGGTACGCGAACGGCCTGGCCGGCATCGCCACGGACTTCGGCGTGAGCGTGGAGGAACCGGCCCCGACACCGGCCCCGGCCGCGCAGCCGGCCCCGGTCCAGCCCCCGGCGCCCCCGATGGCCCCGCCCGTCGCCCCGGCAGGATCGTTCTCCCCGCCCCCCGCGCCCGCCGCACCCCCGGCTCCCCCCGCCCCGACGCTCGGCGCCGGGAAGATCAACCTGGACAAGGGCCGCGTAAGCCTTCAGAAGAACCAGACCGTATCCCTGGTCAAGGGCGGCCGCCCGCTCCTCTCCCAGGTCAAGATGGGCCTCGGCTGGGAACCGGCGTACCGGGGCAAGGACATCGACCTGGACGCGTCGGTCATCGCGTACGGCCCGCAGCGCAACCACATCGACAGCTGCTACTTCGGCAAACTCTCCATCGTGGGCGGCGCGATCAAGCACTCCGGCGACAACCTCACGGGCGAGGGCGGGGGCGACGACGAGGTCATCGTGGTCGACCTGGGCCGTCTCCCCCAGGAGGTCACCGGTCTGGTCTTCACGGTGAACTCCTTCTCCGGCCAGAAGTTCACCGAGGTGGCGAAGGCGTACTGCCGTCTCCTGGACGCGGCGACGGGCGAGGAACTGGTCCGCTTCGACCTGACCAGCGCCGAGGCACAGACGGGCGTGATGATGGCCAAGATGATCAAGCAGTTCTCCGGCGAGTGGGAGATGACGGCGATCGGCGACTTCGTCAAGTCCCGCACGGTCAGGGGCATGGTGAAGCCGGCGGCCCAGGCGCTGTAACGACGTACGACCACGCACCGAACCGGACCGTGGGGGTCAAGCCGTCGACCGTGGGCGTCAAGCCGTCACCTTGGCGATGAACGCGGCGACGTTCCCCACGGTCCGCCGGATCTTCTCCTCCAGAGTGATCGTCTCGTGGAGCCGCGACCCCGCGCCCGCGTCCTTCCTGCCGCGCAGATACAGGGAGCAGCAGAGGTCGTCGCAGATGTACGCGCCCACGGAGTTGCCCTGTTTCCCGGCCTTCCCCGCCTTCGGGGCCACCATCAGGGAGACGCCTCCGGTGTGCGAGGTCAGGCACATCGAGCACAGGCTGCGCCGCGTCTGGCCGAAGGCGGGCGCGGAGGCGCGCAGTGCGAGGGCGGTCGGACGGCCGTCGAGTTCGGTGACGAGGTAGGCGCGGTCGGGGGCCTGCGGATCCCGCCAGCCCAGGAAGTCCAGGTCCTCCCAGGGCCGGTCGGCCAAGTCGTGCGGCACGGCCAGGCGGCGCGCCTCGCCCTTCGTGCAGTTCACGAACGCGGCACGGATCTCTTGCTCGGTCAACGGTTCCATAAGTGCAGGCTAATTTGCCTAAACAGTTTAGGCAAACCTATATTTTCCTTAGCCAAACACTAGGAGGGTCATGGCACGCGCAGGACTGACCCCGGATCGCCTGACCAGGGCCGGAGCCGACCTGGCCGACGAGATCGGCTTCGACCAGGTGACGGCCTCCGAGCTGGCCCGGCGGTTCGGCGTCAAGGTCGCGAGTCTGTACTCGCATGTGAGGAACACCCAGGACCTCAGGACCAGGATCGCGCTGTTCGCCCTGGAGGAACTCGCCGACCTGTCTTCCGACGCCGTGGCCGGACGGGCCGGCAAGGACGCCCTGACCGCCTTCGCGAACGTCTACCGCGACTACGGCCAGGAGCATCCGGGCCGCGCCGCCGCAGCCCGGATGAGGCTCGACCCCGAGACCGCGGCGGCCAGTGCGGGCGTCCGGCTCTCCCAGCTGACCCGGGCGATCCTGCGCGGCTACGACCTGACGGAGCCCGACCAGACCCACGCGGTCCGCCTGCTGGGCAGCTTTTTCCACGGTTACGTCAGCCTGGAGACGGCGGGCGGCTTCAGCCACAGCGCCCCCGACTCGGACGAGAGCTGGACCCGCACCCTGGACGCCCTCGACGCCCTGCTGCGCAACTGGCCCGCCCCTTCCGCCCCGTGACCGACAGTCCGAGGACAGACATGCACCCCGAGCCCGACCGGACCACCACCCCGAGCACGCCACCGAACACCACGCCGCACGCCTCGTCCAGCACCACCCCGATCACCACGCCCATCACCGAAGACCTCGTCCACGGCGCCCTCGACCTCGAGCACACGGCCCACGGCGTACTCCCCCACCGTCTGCCCGCCCTGGCCCGCGCCCAGAACACGGACCCGCAGCTCGCCATGGCGGAGGCCCAGACCTCCGGCGTACGGCTGGTCTTCCGCACCCGGGCGACCTCGGTCGAGCTGGACTCGCTGCCCACCAAGCGGGCCTATGTGGGCGCCCCACCCCGCCCCGACGGGATCTACGACCTGCTCGTAGACGGCCGCATGGCAGGTCAGGGCAGTGTGCGGGGCGGCAACACCATCACCGTCGACATGGCCGCCGGGACCGCCGAGAACCGGCCGGGACCGTTCGGCACGCTCCGCTTCACGGGCCTGCCGGACCATCCGAAGGTCGTCGAGATCTGGCTGCCCCACAACGAGACCACCGAGCTCGTCGCCCTGCGCACCGACGCCCCCGTGGAACCCGTACCGCTGCGCGCCAGGGGCCGCAGGATCTGGCTGCACCACGGCAGCTCGATCAGCCACGGCTCCGACGCGGCGAGCCCCACCGCCATCTGGCCCGCGCTGGCCGCCCTGCTCGGCGGTGTGGAGCTGATCAACCTGGGCCTGGCCGGCGGGGCGCTGCTCGACCCGTTCACCGCCCGCGCGATGCGTGACACCCCCGCCGACCTGATCAGCGTCAAGATCGGCATCAACCTGGTCAACACCGATCTGATGCGCCTGCGCGCCTTCGGCCCGGCGGTCCACGGCTTCCTCGACACCATCCGCGAGGGCCATCCGACCACACCGCTGCTGGTCGTCTCCCCCATCCACTGCCCCATGCACGAGGACACCCCCGGCCCCACCGCCCTGGACCTCGGCACCATGGACGCCGGCCGACTGCGCTTCCAGGCGATGGGCGACCCCGCCGAGCGCGCCGCCGGCAAACTGACGCTCAACGTCATCCGGGAGGAGCTGTCCCGTATCGTGCGGCAGCGGTCGGCGGACGATCCGAACATCCGCCTGCTCGACGGCCGCGAGCTGTACGGCGAGTCCGACCACTCCGAGCTGCCCCTGCCCGACCAGCTCCACCCGGACGCGGCCACTCACCGCCGCATGGGCGAACGTTTCGCCGAACTCGCCTTCACCGCACCGGAACCGCTCTTCGGGAACTCTGCGCCGACCCCCCGAAAGGACTAGTACCCCAGCAGTACTTCGTGGCTTGATCTGGGGAAACGTCGAGCCACGAAGTACCGCTGGAGTACCCTCGTGCGCGTACCTCAGCTCGCCAAAATTGGCATGGGTGGTTTGAGCGTTGGGGAGAGGCCGGTGGCAAGTGGCGGGCCGGCCCTGCCAGGGACGGCCCTCGAAGTGATCCGGGCCGAAAGGTACGTGAGTTCCCGGGTGGTCGTGCTCGATGCACCGGGCGGGCCTTCGCTGTGCCGCAAGACGTGCCGTCGTCGGATGATCCGCCGGTATCTGGCCATCCGCCTGAGACCCCCTCCGAGGTGGTGCGCCAGGTAGAACGAACGCAGGCCGTTGTTGGGCCTGTTGAGAACTGCGTGGCGTCGGTGCTGCGCAGGTGAGGCTTTGAGGGGCCTGGCTGAACTTCCCACCATGGTGGCTGTTGCACCGATGGCCGAAGCGGACACGTAAGGGCAGACGCAATGGAAGGAAGCCATGCCCATCGATACCGAGGCCCAGTTCACGGACGTGTACCGGGCTCACTACGAGGACGTGCTCAGGTTCGTGCGCCGGCGCGCCCACCCCATGAACGTCGACGACATCGTCGCAGAGACATTCCTCACCGCGTGGCGTCGTCGGCGGGAACTTCCCCGGGAGCCGCGGCCGTGGTTGTTCGGCACGGCCCGCAAGGTGATGCTGAACGCGAACCGGGGCATGCGCCGGTACTCCGCGCTGGCAGTGCGCATCCAGGAGGCCGGAGAGGGAGGTGCGCGCGTTCCCGCGGTCGATCCGACCGCCTCCGTGGACAGCAGGATGGACCTGGCCGCCGCCTGGCAGTCCCTTGCCGCCGCCGATCAGGAGGCCCTCGCCCTGCACATCTGGGAGGAGCTCTCCACGAAGGACGCGGCGGGCGTTCTCGGCTGCACCCGGGCCGCCTACGCGATGCGCCTGACCCGGGCCAGGCGTCGGCTGGCCACTCTGCTCGCCACCTCGACCGCCGCCTCGCCCGCCCTCGCCACGACCCACTGACAGGAGACCCCTCACATGAAGAGCAACGACCTGCTGGCCCGTCTCGCCGAACTCGATGCCGCTCCCCGCACCGAGCCGACTGCCGCCGGGATCGACCGCGAGGAGACGCTGCTCAGGCAGATTCTCGACGACACCCAACGGCCCGCGCGCAGTGCAGGCCCTACCTTCCGCCGCCCGCTCATGCGCCGGGTGGGCTTCACCCTGGCCGGTGCGCTCGCCGTCGTCGGGGCCTTCGGCGCCGTGACCGGCGGTCTGCCTGGCACGGATGGCGCCGGACCGTTGTCCTCGGAGGAACTGGCCAGTTGGACGGGCACGCCCCAGGGGCTGGACACCGCCCAAGGCAAGGGCTCCGGCGCCGCCGACTACTGCCTGGACGCGACGCAGCGCATGGGCACCGTCACCGGCACCGGCACCGGCACCGGCACCGCCCCGAAGGTCAGCAACGCCGACATCCGTGGCGACGTGGCCTCCATGGTCATCACACGGTCGGGCGACGCGGCTTACTGCCTGGCCGGTTCGGACGGCGCGGCGGTCGCCATGACCATCTCCCCGGTGGGCGCGCTGCCCGCCCGCGGGGTCGCCCTGGACACCCACGGGGCCCGGGGAAGCGGCGACGAGGAGTTCAACTATGTGGTCGGCACCGCCGGCTCCGACGTCAAGAAGGTCGTTGTAAACGATCACGGGAAGACAGCCCAGGCCACGCTCCAGGGCGGCCGCTGGACCGCGTGGTGGCCCGAGGGCCAGCCGGAGGGGCTGCTCACCGGCACGCTCACCGTCACCTTCACTGACGGGTCGAGCCATACGGTCTCCGCCAAGTCGTTGACCGACAGGGACTGAGACCGCGCGCTCGGGCGCCCTCACCTGCGTCGCACGGGCGATGCTTCGGGGGCTGCCGCCCGCCCCCAACCGCGGCTCGACAAATCACGCAGCATCCTCCAGGGAACGATCTTCCCTTGGAGCCTGCCGCGGTTCACCTGATGACCGGACCGCCTCACCGGCCGTACCCGACCACCGGGCTACAACACACCCGGCCTCGTGGCCCTCACACCGGCCGAGACCCGCCCTCTCCCGGCAACCGGCCCCCAGCCCCGGGACCGCCGCGAGCACGCCGTGAACTGGTCACGCCGGAGACGACGCCACCAGGCGCGAGCCCGCCACTGCCACTACGCGCGACGCGGCTACCTGCTCGCCGGCACAAGATGGCGAGAGCCCTCGCACGCCTGCGACGCCCCGGCCAAAAAACTCTCCGCCGTCAGCCTGCCGACCAGTGCAAATGAAGAAGTACTGCTGGAGTATCAGTACCAATGCCGTCTGGGCGAGCTGATCCGGCTCGTGTCGTTCGAGATGGTCGACGAGGCGTTGACGCAGACGGGCAGGGTGCAGGAACGGGTACGGGTTCTGCCGTCGCAGTTGATGGTGTATCTGCTGCTGGCGGTGTGTCCGTTTCCCGGGCTGGGCTGGCGGCAGGTGTGGCAGCGGCTGACGGCGGGCCTGGATGGGCTGATGGTCGCGGGCCCGACGGGTGGTGCGTTGGCGCAGGCCCGCAGGTGGCTGGGGGCCGAGCCGCCGCGCTGGCTGTTCGACCTGTTGCGTGGCCCGGCCACCGGCATCGGCACCGCCGGTGTGTGGTGGCGCGGGCTGCTGGTCTGTGCGATCGACGGCACGACCGTGGCGGTGCCGACAGCCCGGCAAATCTGGCCGGGTTCACCAAGCACCGCTGCAACAACGGTGGTTCGGGATATCCGGAGTCGCGGCTGCTGGGGGCTGGTGTCCTGCGGCACTCGCACGGTATCGCCGCGGCGTTCGGACCGACCACCGACGGTTGGACGATGTATACGCCGCGCCTGATCCGCAGCCTGCGCGAGGGCATGACCGTGCTGCTGGACCGGAACTTCGCCGCCCAGACGCCTGTGACCGCCATGGCCAAGACCGGTGCGCACGTGCTGGTCCGAGTGAAGAGCGGCCGCCGGCTGCCCGTCCTGGGCCACTGCAGCGACGGCTCCCACCTGTCGGCAATCGGTGCCGTCCCCGTGCCCGTCATCGACTGCGAGATCACCATCACCACGGCCGCAGGCCACCGCACCGGCCTCTACCGGCGACCGGCCACAAAACTCATCCCGCCGCCGAGCTGATCATGCTGTATCACCAGCGCCGGGAGACCGAGACCGCCTACCTGGAGATCAAGTCGACCATCCTGGGCGGCCGCGTCCTGGGCGCCCGCACCCCTGGCCATGGCGGATGCCGCCGGCACCCGGCCCGGACTTGATCCCGACCGGGCCAGCTGCAGTATCGCCCTGTACACCACCCGCGACCTGGTCATCCAGGCCGCGGGCGTCATCGCCGACACCGTCATCGACCTCGGCGGCGCCATCGGCCGCCGCGTCCTGGCCGACCTCACGCCCGACCGGCGCATCCGCACCCGGCCCCGCGTCGTCAAACGCGCGATCTCCAAGTACAGCGCCAAAGGCACCATCGACCGGACCAGCTACAAAGCCACCATCAGCATCGGCATCCTGACCGCACCAGGACCTTGACACCCAGCCCTGCCGCCCATCTAGACGGCATCGGGACTAGAACAGCGCACTGTACGCGTTCAGCGCCGGTTGCCCGCCCAGGTGCGCGTACAGGACGGTGGAGTCCCGCCCGATCTCGCCCCGCGCCACGAGATCGACCATCCCGGCCATCGACTTCCCCTCGTACACGGGGTCGGTGACCATACCCTCCGTACGGGCGGCGAGCCGCATCGCGTCCAGGGTGGTGTCGTCGGGGATCCCGTACGTGCCCGCGTGATAACGCTCGTCCAGCTCGACGTCCGCCTCGGTCAACTCCCGCTTGACACCGATGAGTTGGCCGGTGTTGTGGGCGATCCGCGCGACCTGTTCCTTGGTCCGGGCGGGCGCCGCCGACGCGTCGATGCCGAGCACGCGCCGGGGCCGGCCGCCCGCCTCCTCCAGCGCCGCGAAACCGGCGACCATGCCGGCCTGGGTCGACCCGGTCACCGAGCACACCACCACGGTGTCGAAGAAAACCCCCAACTCCCGTTCCTGCTCCGCGACTTCGTACGCCCAGCCGGCGAACCCGAGTCCGCCCAGCGGATGGTCGGAGGCGCCCGCCGGAATCGCGTACGGCTTGCCGCCCCCTTCCTCCACCTCGCGCAGCGCCAGCTCCCAGCTCTCCTTGAACCCGATGCCGAACCCGGCCCGCACCAGCCGCACATCGGCCCCGGCGAGCCTGCTGATCAGGATGTTGCCGACCTTGTCGTAGACGGAGTCGGGCCACTCCACCCAACTCTCCTGTACGAGAACGCACTTGAGCCCCGCGCGGGCGGCACAGGCGGCGACCTGGCGGGTGTGGTTGGACTGCACACCACCGATCGACACGAGCGTGTCGCAGCCCTGGGCGAGGGCGTCGGCGACGAGGTACTCCAGCTTGCGCGTCTTGTTGCCGCCGTACGCGACACCGGAGTTGCAGTCCTCCCGCTTGGCCCAGAGGGCGGCACCGCCGAGGTGCGCGGTGAGCCGCTCCAGCGGGTGCACGGGCGAGGGACCGAAGAGAAGGGGGTAACGCTCGTACGAGGCAAGGGACATGGGGATCCTCCCGGGATCAGTCGCTGTCCGCGAGCTCGGCGAGCCCACGCCAGATCTCCGCGGTGACACGGACCGCCTCTTCCACGTCCCCGGCCGCGCAGGCGTCGACGAGCCGGTCATGGAGGCCGGACGAGCGGCAGTTGCCGCCCTCGCTGAAGCGTCGTCGCTCAAGACGGCGGATGAGCGGGGTGTAGCGGGCGGCGGTGGCGGCCGCCGCACGGTTCCCACTGACCCGGACGAGGACGTCGTGCAGCTGGTCGTCGGCGCGCAGCGCGGACTCCACGTCGCCGGCCCGGACGGCGGCCGTGAACCGCTCGTTCGCCGTGCGCATCGCCTCGACGTCGGCGGCGAACAGCCGGGGCACGGCGACCCGCGTGACCAGCTCGTGCATGGCCCCGACCACGGCCGCCGCGTCCCGCACGTCGGCGGCCACGACCGGTGTCACCTTCGTGTAGCTCTGCGGCTTGCTCTCCAGCAGCCCCTCGTCGACCAGGCGCGCGAACGCCTCACGCACCGGCGCCCGGGACAGCCCGAGCCGCTCGGCGAACTCGGCGTCGCGCACCACCGTGCCGGGCTCGATCTCCCCGGCGACGATGGCGTCCCTGATCACTTCGTACGCGCGATCCCTGAGCAGGGTCCGGGCGACGGGTCGGATGGCTTCCACAAC
Organism: Streptomyces sp. NPDC047042; assembly: GCF_040644035.1. NCBI lineage: Bacteria > Bacillati > Actinomycetota > Actinomycetes > Kitasatosporales > Streptomycetaceae > Streptomyces > Streptomyces sp. NPDC047042. Next base: position 64,671 of record NZ_JBEYVP010000015.1, read on the forward strand.
TGAAATGTTAGATGTCAGCTGCGGGGTCGCACAAGAGCTCGCACAAGAGCGTGCTCAGCCGACCCACGGCCAGTCCGCGTCACCCGCCCTCTCCAGCAGCGGAATCATCCGGAAGGCCGCGTCCGAGAGCCCACCGAACGTGTGCCGGTTGCCCGTCCCGGACGGGCCGTGGCCGGCCCGGTACCCGGCGAGGTTCCAGGTGTAGACCGGCACATCGGCCGGAAGCTGCTCGGTCGGGTCACCGTGCGCGCTGTACGTGTACTGCTCGTCCGTGACGATCACCACCCGGTCGTGCTTGCGGTAGTGACGCCGTACCGCCTCGGTCGTGTCGGTGCCGCCCAGATCGCGGAAGCGGTCCAGGATCCTCAGCACCGACTCGCCCTTGCCGAACGGCACCCGGTTGCTCGACGTACCGAACTCGACGAGATCCGCGTCCGCCGCCCGCAGCGCGAGCGCCGTGCCGAAGATCGCCGCGGCGTCGGCCCGGTTCAGCTCCGAACGGTCCGACAGCCGGGAGTAGAACATCGAGCCCGACCGGTCGACGAGGACGAGCGTCCGCCCGCCCAGCGCCGGCACGTTGGCCAGCGAGTGGCCGAGCGCCTGCTCCAGCGGGTACGACCAGCGCAGCGAGGGCGCGTGCCGGTACGCGGCGAGGTACCGGAAGGGGAACTGCCGCGAGCGCGCCACCTCCGCCGGGTCGCTGATGCGCGCCGCGACCCCCGCCGCCACCTCGTCCGAGACTCCCGCCTCGTCGAAGTTGCGCAGGTTGCGGGTCAGGGCCATCGCCCCCATGGAGGGAACGACCGCCTCCCAGGCCGCCGCGTCCATCGGCCCCTGCAGCCAGCCGGCCAGCGCTTCCCAGGTCATCCCGGCCGCCGCGATCCGCTCGGCACCGCCGGCCGAGGTCACCACCGCCCGCCGCTCCGCGACCGGCAGCGCCATCAGCTCGCGATGCGCCGAGAGCACCCGGTTCGAGGCGGGCGGCACCGCGGTGTCGGGGTTGTGCCGGCGGTCGAGGGCGTACTGGAACAGCTCGCCCTGCCACGGCTTGTCCGGGTCGGGCGCCGCGTGCACGAGGTTGAGGATGTCGCCGAAGCGGTAGCCCTTGGACGCGGTGTCGTACTTCAGCAGCGACTTGCCGCTGTAGAGGCGCCGTACGGCGTCGGCGACGCCGCGCTTGACGGGCTTGGGGATGTTGCGGCCGTACACCGAGGTCCAGTACGCGAGCAGTTCGCCGGGCTCGTCCGGGCGGCGCAGCACCGAGTCGACGACCTGCCGGTTGGACGGACCGTCGGTGGCGCCCGCGTCGAGGCGTGCCTTCACGTACTCGGCGGCGCCCACGACGGCGGCCGTACGGAGGTTGCCCTCGCCGCGCAGCCAGCCCAGCAGGCCGGCCGTCCAGGCGGGGTCGCTCACCGCGAGCTCGCGCACGAGCGCGGCGAACCGGTCGTCGCGGTCGGCGCCGGACTCGTAGAAGGTCTTCTGGGAGACGAAGTTGGCCACCGCGAGCAGAAAGAGCTCGGAGCGCGCGTCCCGCTCACGTCCCCGGCCGCCCTGGTAGGTACGGAGTACACGGCCGGTCGACGTCACCCGGGACGTGGGCTGTGTCCTGGCCGCGCGGGCCGCCTTGGAGTTGAATCGTGCCATGATGAATTCCCCCGAATTCCCTGGAGTTTCGGAGGAAGGCACAGCAAATGAAAAGGTGGGCGCCCGAGTTCTGAAGCGGCGACGGACTTACCCAGATGCTCTGCCGAATTGAGCTACACCGACCCGAAGTCGGTGACGGGACTTGAACCCGCAACCCTCTGATCCGAAATGAAGTAACCGTTGCCTGCGCACCGGGCACCCACCACATGCTGCGCCTCCCGAGATCAAGTCGGCGGCGGCCTGGATTCTTTGGAAGAGAAGTAGCCGCAACCTTCGCACCGGGAGGTGCGCGACGTTGTGATCTCACTGTAGGAGGCGCAACACAAACCCGGCGAACGAATTAACGAGCCCCGGCCCCAAAGGGGCGCGGGGAACCGCGCGACAAACCACGACGCACCCGCAGTCGGCGTCGCCCCCCGCCACCCCCCACAGATTCCGCCCCGCCGCTCACCCCCCTTGCTGCGACCGCGCCTTGAACGCCGCCTTCCGCGCCTCCTTGGCCACCCGCTTGTCCGGATGCAGCCGCCCCATCGCCTCCAGCACGTCCGGCGTGGCCGGATGGTCCACGCGCCAGGCCGCCTCGAAGAAACCGCCGTGCTGTTGCGCCAGCCCTTCCACCAGCCCGATCAACTCGGCCGAGTTGCCCTCGGCGGCGAGCTGCGCGGCCACTGTGTCGATGGTCAGCCAGAAGACCATCTCCTCGGACGGCGGCGGCACATCAGCCGCGCCGTGCTCGCTGAGCCAGACGCGGGCGAGGCCGCCCAGTTCGGCATCGCCGAGAACCTCGCGCAGTGCGGGCTCTGCCTCGGCGCCGACGAGGGAGAGGGCCTGCTGGCAGCGCAGCCGCCGCAGTGGCGCGCCGGCGTCGCCGCCCCGGGCCGCCGCGAGCAACTCCCGGGCCGCCGCGAGGGGTTCGCGGCGCGTGAGCCACTGTTCGGTCTCGGCCTGCGCGGCCGTCGCGGGGAAGGACGCCGTGCCGTCGAGCAGCGCGTCGGCGCCCTTGTCGGCCAGTTCTCCGACGGCGGGCGCCTCGAAGCCGGCCTCCAGCAGCCGGGCCCGTACGCCGTACAGGCCGAGCGGGGTCAGCCGCACCATGCCGTAGCGGGAGACGTCGGTGTCGTCGCCCGTCAGCGCACCCTCGGCGGGCTCGTCGGTGTCCGCCATGAGCGCCTCGTCGACGGGCCGGTAGGCGACGAGTCCGATGGGCTCGAGCAGCCGGAACTGGTCGTCGAGGCGCATCATCATGTCCGAGACCTGCTCGAGGACGTCGTTGGAGGGCTCGCGCATGTCCCCCGGTACGACCATGGACGCGGCCAGCGCCGGCAGCGGTACCGGACTGTCGGTGGAGCCGCCCTCGCTGACGCTCAGCAGGTACAGGTTGGCGAGCACACCGTCGAGGAAGGCGGCCTCCGCCTCCGGGTCCCAGTCGAGCTGGGAGAAGTCGACGTCGGCGCCCTCGTCCACGGCGTCGAGGAGATCGTCGAGGTCGGGCACGGTCGCGTCGGCGAGGACGGTCTCCAGCGCCCCGAGCCACACCGCGAGCACCTCGTGCGGCGACCCCGAGGTAAGCAGCGCCAGGTCCTCCCCGACGGTGACGGTGCCCTCGTCCTCGTCGAGCACCTCGACAAGCCCGGCATCCACGGCAACCCGCCAGGCCTCACTGGCATGGGCAAGCGCATCCTCAACACGCATCCCAACACCCACACCACCGAGGCCCGCGCCACCGAGACTCACGCCGCCGACGCCTACCTCTCCGGCCCCCTCACCCCGGGCGCCCACGCCACCCACGCCCATATCACCGGCACCCTCAGCACCAGCGCCCGCCCCACCAGCGCCTACGCCACCGGTGCCCGCGCCACCCGCACCCTCACCCCGGGCGCCCACGCCACCAACACCCCCGCCACCCACGCCCGTATCACCGGCATCCTCAGCACCGACACCCGCCCCACCGGCGCCAACGCCACCGAGGCCCACGCCACCGACGCTTACGTCACCGGCACCCGCGCCACCCGCACCCTCACCCCGGGCGCCCGCGCCACCGACGCCCCCGCCCGTATCACCGGCATCCTCAGCACCGGCGCCTACATCACCGAGGCTCACCCCACCGACGTCACCGGCGCCCGCGCCACCCGCACCCTCGCCCCCGAGCAACCCCAGCACCCGCGCCGCCGCAGGCAACTGCTCCTGGACGAGTTCGCCGCCGGCCCCGACCCGGGTGTCCGGCCCGGCCCAGCGGGCCAGCCGGGCGGCGCGGGAGACCAGCGGGGCGGCGAGCGCGTCCCGCGCCAGCTCCGCTTCGGAGTGCAGTCGCACCGGCGGCAGGGGGGAGCTGTCTGACATCGGCTGTTTTCTCCTCAGGCGCCCGAATGGCCGTACGTCGGGCATCCCGGGTGCGCCCAGGTCCGACGACGGCGTCTGACGACCGTACGACGTCGTGTTGAAGGCCGTACGACTCAGCCGCTCAGCCTAGACGGATTTGGCACCATGCCGCCCGGTTCATGAACCTGTCAGAGGAGGTACATGGCTGAAACCTTGACAACTGCCCTGACCAGGCAGGAGATTGACGCGCGTAGAAGTCGAGGGGTGCTGTTTCACCGCATCCCCCTGACTTCCGCCGTGCTCCATCGTGTTCACTGTCCCCCAAGGCCGGGCGTTCACTGCCGATCGCCCGGTGCCGAACCTTCGGCGCGGAGCCCTTCGCACCGAGTGTTCACCGGATGTCTACGCGCGTCGCCAGCCGCCCAGCAGGTCGCGTTCCCCCCACTGCACCACCCTTGTCACATTCGTCCCGGCACCCACGCTTGTCCCCGGAGGGATCCCGTTGCCGAGCAAGTCTTCCGCGCGTCTCGCCGCGCTCACTGTCGCCGCCGTCTGTTCAACGGTCGCCACCATGGTCGTGGTTCCGTCGGCCGCGCACGCCGACACCGTGCGCATTCATGACATCCAGGGCACCACGCGCCTCTCCCCGCTCGCGGGCCAGAAGGTCACGGACGTGGCGGGAATCGTCACCGGCGTCCGGACCTACGGTTCGTCGCGCGGCTTCTGGATCCAGGACACGGCCCCGGACGCCGACCCGGCCACCAGCGAGGGCGTCTTCGTCTTCACCAGCTCCAAGCCGACCGTCGCCGTCGGCGACTCGGTCACCGTCACCGGCACGGTCTCGGAGTTCGTGCCGGGCGGCACCACGTCCGGCAACCAGTCGGTGACCGAGATCGTCAAGCCGACGGTCACCGTCGTCTCCAGCGGCAACGCGCTCCCGGCCCCGGTCGTCGTGGACGCCCGCTCCGTACCGGCCGCGTACACCCCGGACGGCGACACCGCCGCGGGCGGCTCGGTGAACGCGCTGACGCTGCGGCCCAAGAAGTACGCCCTGGACTACTACGAGTCCCTCGAGGGCATGAACGTCCAGGTCAAGGACGCCCGCGTGGTCACCGCCACCGACCCGTTCACCGAGCTGTGGGTCACGGTGAAGCCGTGGGAGAACCCCAACCGGCGCGGCGGCACGGTGTACGGCTCGTACACCTCGCAGAACACCGGCCGGCTGCAGATCCAGTCCCTGGGCGCGGTCGCCGACTTCCCGACCGCGAACGTCGGCGACAGCCTCACGGGCACCACGACCGGCCCGCTGGACTTCAACCAGTTCGGTGGCTACACCCTCGTCGCGAACGAGCTCGGCACCCTCAAGCAGGGCGGCCTGAAGCGCGAGACGACCCGCAAGCAGTCGCGGAACGAGCTCGCGGTCGCGACGTACAACGTCGAGAACCTCGACCCGTCGGACAACACCTTCGCCGCGCACGCCGCCGCGATCGTGAACAACCTGCAGTCGCCCGACATCCTGTCCCTGGAGGAGATCCAGGACAACAACGGCGCGACCAAGGACGGCACGGTCGCCGCCGACCAGACGGTCAAGAAGCTGATCGACGCGATCGTGGCGGCGGGCGGCCCGGCGTACGACTGGCGTTCCATCGACCCGGTCGACCTCGCGGACGGCGGCGAGCCCGGCGGCAACATCCGTCAGGTGTTCCTCTTCAACCCGGCCCGGGTCTCCTTCACCGACCGGCCGGGCGGCGACGCCACGACGGCCGTCGGTGTCACCAAGGACCACGGCAAGGCGGCCCTGACGCTCTCGCCTGGCCGAATAGACCCGACGAACGCGGCCTGGACGAACAGCCGCAAGCCGCTCGCGGGCGAGTTCGTCTTCCGCGGCAAGACCGTCATCCTGATCGCCAACCACTTCTCCTCGAAGGGCGGCGACCAGGGTCTGACCTCGCAGTTCCAGCCGCCGGCGCGCAGCTCGGAGACCCAGCGTCATCTCCAGGCGACCGCGGTGAACTCGTTCGTCAAGGACATCCTGAAGGTCCAGAAGAACGCGGACGTCATCACGCTCGGCGACATCAACGACTTCGAGTTCTCCGACACCGCCAAGCTGCTGGAGGACGGCGGCGCGCTGTGGTCGGCGATCAAGTCGCTGCCGAAGAGCGAGCGTTACACCTACGACTACCAGGGCAACAGCCAGGTCCTGGACCAGATCCTGGTCAGCCCGTCGATCAGCCGTGGCTGCGACTTCGACTACGACTCCGTGCACATCAACTCGGAGTTCAACGACCAGATCAGCGACCACGACCCGCAGGTGCTGCGCTTCCAGCCGTAATTCCGGCCGGCGCTCCCGCCTGAACTCCCGTTGGATCAGGGCTGGTTGAACACCCCGTTCAGCCAGCCCCGCCATTCGCCCTCGCACTCCTTGATGTCGGAGTCGGGGGCGAAGTCGTGCAGGGAGACGCCGACCGGGTATCCCCAGTGGTTGCGCCCGAAGAAGCGGGTGAGGCCCCGGTCCGTGCGCAGCCCGATGAAGTACGGGTTGCGGAAGTCGACCACGGCCTCGAACTCGTCGGGCCCCCGCACCGTCACCCGCGTGCCGACGGCCACGTCCTCCCCGACCCCGAGCGCCCGCCCCACGACGGCGAGCGCGTCGGCGGCCTTGGACGCCTCGGGCCCGTCGAAGGTCGCGAAGGCGGCCGGCCGGGGCGCGAAGTGCGTGAGGTACTCGCGCAGGGTGTGCAGATAGAAGTCGGTGTGCCGGGCGGCCCCGTCGTACTGGTTGTCCCAGTCGTCGACGAAGATGCCGCTGTGCACATAACGCACCCAGGCCCGGCGGCCCTCGTCACGCGGCTCGATCGTGTAGTCGAGCTGGTTGAGGGTCTGCTCGGAGATCCCCTCGACGTCCTCGACGCGGTTGGTGTAGCGGTGCGGCGGGTCCCAGGCGACGACCGTGGACCCGAAGGGCCCCTTGCCGCCGACCTTCGGCTCCGGCGGCTCCATCGGCCACAGATACCCGCCGGTCCCGGTGGTGATCGCCTCCCACACCTCCTCCGGGCGCGCATCGACCTCGAACTCACGCGCGATCTCGAATTCCCTGGACGCTTCCTCGGACATGGTGCTCACTCCTGAGTCTCTGCGGCAGCCGCGATTTCCGCGCCGCCTGTCGTACTTGAAGATGGCTGGTCAGCCTGCGGCTTGACGGTCGGGTGCACGGCCACGACGATCCGATGACCGCGCCCGCCCTCCGCGTCTGGCGAGTCGTATTTGCGCACCAGCGCGCTGACACCCGCCGTCAGCTCCTCGATGAACGCGGCCCGGTCCCCGGCGGAGGCGAACCGCACCTCGCCGTCGAGCGCGTAGGTGGCGAGCCGCTTGCGGGCCCGGGTGGCGCCGGTGATCAGCGTGCCGACGTCCCGCACCAGCCGTGCCCCGACCGCCAGCAGCCAGCGCGCGGAGAGCTGGTCCCGGAAGCGGTCGGGATCGGGCTGTACGGCGGCGAGGGCGAGCGGCGAGATGACGTACGAGGCGGCGGTCGCCCGCATCAGCCGCTCGGTGACATTGCCCTTGCGCCGCTCCCCGGCCAGCTCGACCAAGCCGTGCCGCTCCAGCGCCTTGAGGTGGTAGTTCACCTTCTGCCGGGGCAGCCCGACCTTCCCGGCCAGCATGGCGGCCGAGGCGGGCCCGGCGGCCAGCTCGGCGAGCAGTCGGCCCCGTATGGGGTCGAGCGAGACGGCGGCTGCCGCCGGGTCCTCGATCACGGTGACGTCCAGCATGACTCCACCGTCCCACCGAAAAATTTTTTTGTCCAGGGGAGAAAAGTATTCGGTGAGCGGAGATGGCGAAGCGTTGCTTACGCATACCCTGCACAAGAATTAAGTGGAGCTTCACCAAGGTCTTGCCGAGACTGCTCGCATGACAACACCACGCACGCCTCCCCCTCCCCCCTTCGGCCGCGCCCTGTGTGCGATGGTCACGCCCTTCACCGCCGAGGGCACCCTGGACCTCGACGGCGCGCAACGCCTCGCCGACCGACTGGTGACCGAGGGCTGCGAAGGCCTCGTCCTCTCCGGTACGACGGGCGAGTCCCCGACCACGACGGACGCGGAGAAGTCCGCGCTGGTACAGGCGGTGCGGGAGGCGGTCGAAGGGCGGGCGTCGATCGTGGCGGGCGTCGGCACCGCGGACACCCTGCACTCCGTGGAACTGGCCCGGGCGGCGGAAAAGGCGGGCGCCGACGGCCTGTTGGCGGTCACGCCCTACTACAGCAGGCCCCCGCAGGACGCGATCGAGGCCCACTTCCGGGAGCTGGCGGACGCCTCCGACCTGCCCCTCATGCTGTACGACATCCCGGGCCGCACCGGCGTCCGCATCGAGCCGGAGACCATGATCCGCCTAGCCGCCCACCCGGGGATCGTCGCCGTGAAGGACTGCGCATACGACCTGATGGGCACTCAGAAGGTGCTGTCCCACACAGACTTGGCGATCTACACGGGCTGCGACGAATACGTACTGCCGCTGTACGCACTGGGCGGTGCCGGATACGTCAGCACGGTCGCCAATGTGATCCCCCGTCACTTCCGGTCCATCATCGACACGTTCGACGCGGGCCGGACCGCCGAGGCCGCCCGCCTCCAGCAACAGGCGTTCCCCCTCACCGAGTTGATGATGGCCTCGGGCCTGCCGGGCGCGGTCACGGCCAAGGCCCTGCTGGGCGGACTGCGCCTGCCCTCGGGTCCCGTACGGGCGCCACTGCGATCGGCGGGCCGCGAGGCGACGAACGGCCTGCTGGCGGCGTACGAGGGGTTGCGGGACCTGCCGTAGCCCACCGCGAGCGCACGGTACGGGAAAGGGGCCCGTACCGCGCGCCCTGCGGCGGCGGTCGGGCCCCGGCCCATGAAGGGCGACAGTCACTCCCAGCGGTATCCGTCGCCGAACAGCAGGAAGTGCTCCAGCACGTCCTCCATCGGGTCGTCGACCTGGCCGATGTTGACCAGGCCGACCCGGGGACCGTTGTGCGAACCGGTGTTGGTCTCGTCCGCGTGCGCGGTCCCCGCGGGAGCCCCGCAGACCACGGCCGCGGTGACCGCCGCTCCCGTGAGCCAGCGCGCCCGCGTCACGGTCCTCGACCGTCCGTTCGTCATGTGCTCCACCCCTCGTCGGTACTTCTACCGCTTCTGCTCCGGCAGTTGATCGGACCCTGTGTCCACCAGTTCATCTGCCGGAAGCCCGACGAGGTCACGGGGAGTAACCCGTACGTGATCTTGCGCGATCTCGGGGGAGTCAGTTGTGGCTGTGCAGGACCTCGTTCAGCCCGCCCCAGACCGCGTTGTTCGGGCGGGCCTCGACCTTGCCCGTGACGGAGTTGCGGCGGAAGAGGATGTTGGAGGCACCGGAGAGTTCACGGGCCTTGACGATCTGTCCGTCGGGCATGGTGATGAGGGTGCCGGCGGTGACGTACAGCCCCGCCTCGACCACGCACTCGTCGCCGAGCGCGATCCCGACACCGGCCTCGGCGCCGATCAGACAGCGCTCGCCGATGGTGATACGGACCTGGCCGCCGCCGGACAGGGTGCCCATGGTGGAGGCGCCGCCGCCGATGTCGGAACCGTCGCCGACCACGACTCCCGCGGAGATACGGCCCTCGACCATCGACGTACCGAGCGTGCCCGCGTTGAAGTTGACGAAGCCCTCGTGCATGACGGTCGTGCCCTCGGCGAGGTGCGCGCCGAGGCGCACCCGGTCGGCGTCGGCGATGCGGACGCCCTTGGGGGCGACGTAGTCGGTCATGCGGGGGAACTTGTCGATGGACGTGACCTGGAGGTACAGGCCCTCGGCGCGGGCGTTGAGCCGTACCTTCTCGACGTCGTCCACGGCGACCGGGCCGAGCGAGGTCCAGGCGACGTTGGCGAGGTGGGCGAAGATGCCGTCCAGGCTCTGGCCGTGCGGCTGGACGAGCCGGTGCGAGAGCAGGTGGAGGCGCAGATAGACGTCGTGCGTGTCGAGCGGCTTGTCGTCGAGGGAGGCGATGACCGTACGGACCGCGACGACCTCGACGCCACGGCGCGCGTCCGGACCGACCGCTTTCGCCGCGCCCTCGCCGAGCGCCTCGACTGCCCGCTCGACGGACAGCCGCTCGGTGCCGGCGGGGCCGGGCTCGACGGTCAGTTCGGGGGCGGGGAACCAGGTGTCGAGAACGGTGCCGTCGGCGGCGACGGTGGCAAGCCCGGCGGCCACGGCGCCGGTGGTACGGGGAGCAGTCGTGTCGGTCATGGAGAGAACCTAACTTGAGAAACCCCACCCGGGCGAACCGATACGAACCACATCTCAAGGACCGAGCAGGGCCTCTTCAACGGTCACTACCAAACATGCCGAGACGGGTGGGCGGGCGGGAAACTTGACCTGTGCAACAACACCGCTCACCCCTCAATACACCGCATCCCCCAACACCCTCCCGAACACCTCCCGAGCAAACCCCTCCTCATACTCACCCCCGGTGAGCAGCACCTGCAGACAGATCCCGTCCATCACCGCCACCAACGCCCGCGCAGTCACCGCATCCGTCCGCCCACCCAGCAACTCCGCGACCCCCTCCGCCCACTCGGCGGCAACAGGCCGCAACGCCGGCCGCCGAAGCGCCGCCAGATACAACTCGCACTCCAGCTCGACCCCCGCCCGGTCCCCCGACAGCCACTCCCCCAGCAACCCGGCAAGCTCCCCCGCCAGATCACCCCGCCCGTCCCGCAGCCCACCCCGCGCGGCCACCACCTTCGCGAACCCCTCGTTCGCCTGTCTCAGCGCGGCGACAAGGAGTTCGTCGAGCGTGCGGAAGTGATACGTCGTGGACCCCAGCGGCACATCCGCCTCCGCCGCCACCGACCGATGGCTGAGCCCGGCGATCCCCTTCTCCCCCACCACCCGGATCGCCGCGTCGATGATCCGCTGGCGCCGCTCGGGGTCGTACCGCCGAACCATCAGTGCGCACCGCCCATGTTGAGGACGACGACCCCGCCGATGATGAGCACGATCCCTGCGATTTTGGCCACACCCATGCCCTCTCCGAGGAACACCGCGCCGATCGTCGCGACGGCCGCGGTCCCGATCCCCGACCAGATGGCGTACGCCGTACCGACGGACACCGTCTTCAGCGTCTGCGCGAGCAGCACGAACGCGATGGCGTACCCCAGAGCGGTCAGCAAAGAGGGCCACAACCTGCTGAAACCGTCGCTGTACTTCATGGCGGTCGTGGCGCCCACTTCGGCGGCGATGGCTCCGACCAGCAACACATATCCCATGTGTACGAGTGTACGCATCGATGCGTACACTCGTACACACTCCCCACCCCAAATCCGCCCTCATTGCGCACCCCACCACCAACTCCCCCACCCCCCGGTCTCATTGAGGAAACAACCCTTCCAACAGCCCTGGACGTCACCTAGCCTCGCGTCCATTACTGTTTCAACAAACCCGTTCACACGTTCGCCACAGGCGACGCCGGAGGAACAGCGCATGACAGAAGAAAAGCCCCGGCTCATCCCAACTCAACCGTGGGAGAACGGCTGGGCCCCGGACACCTCGCATGTGCCCGGGACGCGGCGGCTCTGGATGGCGGGCACCCTGGCCCTGTCGGTCGTGGCCGCCTGTGTGACCGCGATCGTCGTCACCGACCGGCAGGCCGTGGACGCGACGCCGGCGGCGAAGGCCCCCGCGGCGACCCCCGGCGCGACGTACCCCGGTCTCCTCACCTTCGCCTCCCCGAGCGCGTCCGGCACCGAGGCCCCGAGCGGAAAGAGCGGACTGTGGTCCGCTCAGCCGGCCACGCCGACCGCACCGGCGGCGTCCTCAGCCGCGACCCCCGGAGCCCCCGGAGCCCCTGCGGCCCCGGGCGCCCCCGCCCCGGACGCCAAGGGCTCCGCCCCCGCTCCCGTCAAGAACCCCCCTGCGAAGCCCGCCCCTGCCCCAGCCCCGGTCCCCGGCAAGTCCACGGCCGCGCCCACCCAGCCGGACCGCTCCTCCTGGAGGTCGGTCGAGGCGGCCAACTACCCCGGCCGCTACTGGCACGTGTCAGGCGGTCTGGTGAAGCTCGACCCGGTCGCCGGCTCGGAATCCCGAGAGGACTCCACGTTCAGCGTGGTCCCGGGGCTGTCCAACGGTTCCTGTTACTCGTTCAAGACGCACGACAACAGGTACGTGCGCCACCGCAACTTCATCCTGCGCGCCGAACGCAACGACGGCTCCTCGCTGTTCCAGCAGGACGCCACCTTCTGCGCCGGATACTCGGGGGGCGGGGGCGCGGTGCTGCTCTCGTCGGTGAACTACCCCAACTACGCGCTGCGTACGAAGGACTTCCAGATGCGCCTGGACCCGTGGGGCTACACCACGACCAACAGGCAGGACTTCTCCTTCCGCATCGTGAGCCCGCTGGCCTGAGCGGACCTGAGCGGACCTGAGCGAACACAAAAGCGGCGGCACCCTGACAGGGTGCCGCCGCTTTCACATACCGCGTGCGGGAAAGCCGGAAGAGGGACCTCAGACGTTGAATCCGAGCGCCCGAAGCTGGTCCCGCCCGTCGTCCGTGATCTTGTCCGGGCCCCACGGCGGCATCCACACCCAGTTGATGCGCAGTTCGTTGACGATGCCGTCCGTGGCGGACTTGGCCTGGTCCTCGATGACATCCGTGAGCGGGCAGGCCGCCGACGTCAGGGTCATGTCGATCGTCGCGATGTTCGCGTCGTCGATGTGGATGCCGTAGATCAGGCCGAGGTTGACGACGTCGATGCCCAGTTCGGGGTCGACGACGTCGTACAGCGCCTCGCGGACCTCGTCCTCCGAGGCCGGCTTCATCTCAATGGTCTCGCTCATGCCGTCTTCCTTTCGGCGGCGTCCGAGCCCAGGGCCTGGGCCGTCGCGTCCTTCCACGCCATCCAGCTCAGCAGCGCGCACTTCACCCGGGCCGGGTACTTGGAGACACCGGCGAACGCGACGGCGTCCTCCAGCACCTCCTCCATCGCGTCGTCCGGCTCGATCTTGCCCTTGGACTGCATCAGCTCCAGGAAGGTCTCCTGGATCTGCTGCGCCTCGGACAGTTCCTTGCCGACCAAAAGCTCGTTCAGCACGGAGGCCGAGGCCTGGCTGATCGAGCAGCCCTGGCCCTCGTACGACACATCGGAGATCGTCCTGCCGTCGTACTTCACACGCAGGGTGATCTCGTCGCCGCATGTCGGGTTGACGTGGTGCACCTCGGCGTCGCCATCCCGAAGACCACGCCCGTGCGGGTGCTTGTAGTGATCCAGGATGACTTCCTGGTACATCGAATCAAGCTTCATGCGATCGCTCGCCAATCTCCTCAGCCGAAGAAGTTCCGTACGTGCTCCAGGCCGTCGACCAGAGCATCGATCTCGGCCGGCGTGGAGTACAGATAGAACGACGCTCGCGTGGTCGCAGGAATTCCGTAGCGCAGGCAGACCGGGCGGGCGCAGTGGTGGCCGACCCTGACCGCGATGCCCTGCTCGTCGAGGACCTGGCCCACGTCGTGCGGGTGGATGTCGCCGAGCGTGAAGGAGATCGCCGCACCCCGGTCCTCGGCCGTCGTCGGGCCGATGATCCGCAGGTCGGGGACCTCGCCGAGCCGCTTCACCGCGTACTCGGTGAGCGCGTGCTCATGGGCGAGGATCTTGTCCATGCCGATGGCGGAGAGGTAATCGATCGCCGCACCGAGACCGACCGCCTGCGCGATCGGCGGAGTGCCCGCCTCGAACTTGTGCGGGGCGGGGGCATACGTCGACGAGTGCATCGACACGGTCTCGATCATCTCGCCGCCGCCCAGGAACGGCGGGAGGTCCTCGAGGAGCTCCTGGCGGCCCCAGAGCACGCCGATGCCCGTCGGACCGCACATCTTGTGGCCGGTGAAGGCCACGAAGTCGGCCTGCAGGGCCTGCACGTCCAGCGGCATGTGCGGGGCGGCCTGCGAGGCGTCGATCAGGACCAGGGCCCCGACCTCCTGCGCGCGGCGCACGATCTTGTCGACCGGGTTGACCGTGCCCAGGATGTTGGAGACCAGCACAAAGGAGACGATCTTCGTCTTCTCGGTGATGACCTCGTCTATGTTCGACAGGTCGAGCCGGCCGTCGTCGGTCAGGCCGAACCACTTCAGCTTCGCGCCCGTGCGCTGCGCGAGCAGCTGCCACGGCACGATGTTGGAGTGGTGCTCCATCTCCGTGATGACGATCTCGGTCTCGTGGTCGACCCGGTAGGGCTCGTCGGCCCAGCCCAGCATGTTGGCCACGAGGTTGAGCGACTCGGAGGCGTTCTTGGTGAAGATCACCTCGTCGCGACTGGGCGCGTTGATGAACGCGGCGACCTTGTCGCGCGCGCCCTCGTACAGCGCCGTGGCCTCCTCGGCGAGCACATGGATGCCACGGTGCACGTTGGCGTTGTGCTGCTCGTAGTACTCGGAGAGGGTGTCGATCACCTGGCGGGGCGTCTGGGAGGTCGCCGCGTTGTCCAGGTACACGAGCTTCTTGTCGTCGTGGAGCACCCGGTCGAGGATCGGGAAGTCCTTACGGATCGCCTCGTCGAGTAGTTGAGATGTCCCCGTGAGGAGGCCCGGCAGCTGTGTCACTCGGATGCGCCACCCTTCGTGGTGTAAGCCTCGTAACCCTCGTTCTCCAGCTTGTCCGCGAGCTCGGGACCGCCGGACTCGGCGATCCGGCCGTCCGCGAAGACGTGCACGTGGTCGGGCTTGATGTAGCGCAGGATGCGCGTGTAGTGCGTGATCAGCAGGGTGCCGACCTCGCCGGTCTCGCGGACGCGGTTGACGCCCTCGGAGACGATGCGCAGGGCGTCGACGTCCAGACCGGAGTCGGTCTCGTCGAGGATCGCGACCTTCGGCTTGAGCAGCTCCAGCTGGAGGATCTCGTGGCGCTTCTTCTCACCGCCGGAGAAGCCCTCGTTGACGTTGCGCTCGGCGAAGGAGGGGTCCATGTTGAGGCGCTGCATGGCCTCCTTGACCTCCTTGACCCACAGGCGCAGCTTGGGCGCCTCACCGCGGATGGCGGTGGCGGACGTACGGAGGAAGTTGGAGACCGAGACGCCGGGGACCTCGACCGGGTACTGCATCGCCAGGAACAGGCCCGCGCGGGCACGCTCGTCGACGGACATCTCCAGGACGTCCTCGCCGTCGAGCAGCACGGTGCCGCCGGTGATCGTGTACTTCGGGTGACCCGCGAGCGAGTAGGCGAGGGTCGACTTGCCGGAGCCGTTGGGGCCCATGATGGCGTGCGTCTCGCCCTGCTTCACGGTCAGGTCGACACCCTTGAGGATCTCCTTCGTGGCGTTGTCGGCCTCGACGGTGACGTGCAGGTCTCGGATTTCAAGCGTTGCCATGGATGCCTCAGGACTCCTGGGTGAGGGAGACGAACACAACGTCCCCTTCGATCTTTACGGGGTATACGGGGACGGGGCGCGTCGCGGGAAGGCCGGACGGCTTGCCGGTGCGGAGGTCGAAGCTGGAGCCGTGCAGCCAGCACTCGATCTGACAGTCCTCCACCTCGCCCTCGGAGAGCGAGACGTTCGCGTGCGAGCAGATGTCGTGGATCGCGAACACCTCGCCCTCGGTACGGACGACCGAGACCGGCGTGCCGTCGAGTTCCACCCGCTTGGGGGTGTCCTCGTCCAGCTCGCTCAGCCCGCAGGCGCGTACGAACGTCGGAGAGGCAGCCATCAGACGGACGCCTCCAGCTCCTCGTCGATCTTCGTGAGGAGGCGCTGCTGGATGTCCTCGACGCCGATCTGCTGGACCAGTTCGGCGAAGAAGCCGCGGACGACCAGTCGGCGGGCCTCGTCGGCCGGGATGCCGCGGGCCATCAGATAGAAGAGCTGCTCGTCGTCGAACCGTCCGGTGGCACTGGCGTGCCCGGCACCGACGATCTCACCGGTCTCGATCTCGAGGTTCGGTACGGAGTCCACGCGGGCGCCGTCCGTGAGAACCAGGTTGCGGTTCATCTCGTACGTGTCGGTGCCCTCGGCCTTGGCCTCGATGAGCACGTCACCGATCCACACGGCGTGGGCGCCCTCGCCCTGGAGCGCGCCCTTGTAGACGACGTTCGACTTGCAGTGCGGGGTGTTGTGGTCGACGAGGAGGCGGTGCTCCTGGTGCTGGCCGGCGTCGGTGAAGTACAGCCCGAACAGCTCGGCCTCGCCACCGGTGCCGGCGTAGGCGACGCGCGGGTGCAGGCGTACGACGTCGCCGCCGAAGGTGACCACGAAGGACTTGAAGGTGGCGTCGCGGCCGACCAGCGCGTTGTGCTGGGCGACGTGCACGGCCTGGTCGTCCCAGTCCTGGACGGAGACGACGGTGAGCTTGGCACCGTCCCCGAGGACGTACTCGACGTTGGCGGCGAGCACGGCGTCACCGGTGTGGTCGATGACGACGACGGCTTCGGCGAAGGCGCCCAGCTCGATGACCTGGTGGCCGTAGGCGACCCCGCCCTCGCCGTGCACGGCGACGCGGATCGGCTCGGCGAGGACCGTCTCCTTGGGGACGGTGATCACACCGGCCACCTCGAAGGCGCTGTACGCCTGGGCGGCGACGCGGTCCACGGGGGTACCGGCCCGCCCCAGACGCGCGTCGTCACGGCCGACGGCCTCGACGGTGACGCCCTCGGGTGCCTGGACGTCCACCTTCACACCGGTGCCGGTGGCGACGGCGGTGCCGTCGTGCAGCCCGCGCAGGCGCTCCAGCGGGGTGAACCGCCACTCCTCCTCGCGGCCGTGGGGGACGGGGAAGTCCGCCACGTCGAAGGACGGCGGCGCGCTCATGCGCGTCGCGACGGTCGACTCGGCGGCAGCGGCCACCGCGATCGAGCCGGCGGTGGTGGACCCCACCGGAATGTTCTGAGCCTCAGCCATGGCTGTCGGTCTGCTCTCTTCCCTGCGAATGTTCCTGCGTAAGTGGCTTGACGGGGACGTCGGTCGGCGGGTCAGCCGACAGCGCCCTCCATCTGGAGCTCGATCAGCCGGTTGAGTTCCAGCGCGTACTCCATGGGCAGTTCCTTGGCGATCGGCTCGACGAAGCCGCGCACGATCATCGCCATCGCCTCGAACTCGGACAGACCGCGGCTCATCAGGTAGAAGAGCTGGTCGTCGGAGACCTTGGAGACGGTCGCCTCGTGGCCCATGGACACGTCGTCCTCGCGGACGTCGACGTACGGGTACGTGTCGGAGCGGGAGATGGTGTCCACCAGCAGCGCGTCGCACAGCACGTTGGACTTGGAGCCGTGGGCGCCCTCGCCGATCTCGACGAGACCGCGGTAGGACGTACGGCCGCCACCGCGCGCCACCGACTTCGACACGATGTTCGAGGAGGTGTTGGGCGCCATGTGGACCATCTTGGAACCGGCGTCCTGGTGCTGCCCCTCGCCCGCGAAGGCGATCGACAGGGTCTCGCCCTTGGCGTGCTCGCCCATCAGGTAGACGGCCGGGTACTTCATCGTCACCTTGGAGCCGATGTTGCCGTCGATCCACTCCATGGTCGCGCCCTCGTACGCCACGGCGCGCTTGGTGACCAGGTTGTAGACGTTGTTCGACCAGTTCTGGATGGTCGTGTAGCGGCAGCGCGCGTTCTTCTTGACGATGATCTCGACGACCGCGCTGTGCAGCGAGTCCGACTTGTAGATCGGCGCCGTACAGCCCTCGACGTAGTGCACGTAGGCGCCCTCGTCGACGATGATCAGGGTCCGCTCGAACTGGCCCATGTTCTCCGTGTTGATGCGGAAGTAGGCCTGGAGCGGGATCTCGACCTGCACGCCCTTGGGCACGTAGATGAAGGAGCCGCCGGACCACACCGCGGTGTTCAGCGACGCGAACTTGTTGTCGCCGACCGGGATGACCGTGCCGAAGTACTCCTTGAAGAGCTCCGGGTGCTCCTTGAGGGCGGTGTCGGTGTCGAGGAAGATGACGCCCTGCTCCTCCAGGTCCTCACGGATCTGGTGGTAGACGACCTCGGACTCGTACTGCGCGGCGACACCGGCGACCAGGCGCTGCTTCTCAGCCTCCGGGATGCCGAGCTTGTCGTACGTGTTCTTGATGTCCTCGGGCAGGTCCTCCCAGGACTCCGCCTGCTTCTCCGTGGAGCGCACGAAGTACTTGATGTTGTCGAAGTCGATGCCCGACAGGTCCGAGCCCCAGTTCGGCATGGGCTTCTTGTCGAAGAGGCGCAGGCCCTTGAGACGCAGCTTGGTCATCCACTCCGGCTCGGACTTCTTCGCCGAGATGTCCCGGACGACGTCCTCGTTGATGCCGCGCTTGGCGGAGGCACCGGCCACGTCGGAGTCGGCCCAGCCGTATTCGTACTTGCCCAGGCCCTCGAGCTCGGGGTGGGCGGTCTCCTCGATGGGGAGCGTCATGCTGGGTTCCTCCCGGCGGTACTTGCGGTACTTGCAGATGCGTGGTGACCAGAGTGATCGAACGTGGAGATCTCTGGGATGAACGTGGTGCACACACCGTCGCCGTGGGCGATGGTCGCGAGCCGCTGGACATGCGTTCCCAGCAGCTGGGAGAAGATCTCGGTCTCCGCCTCGCAGAGCTGCGGGAACTTCTCCGCGACATGGACCACCGGGCAGTGGTGCTGGCAGAGCTGCTCTCCGACCGGTGCGCTGCGCGCCGTAGCAGCGTACCCGTCCGCGCTCAGGGCCTTGGCCAGGGCTTCGGCGCGTTCCTCGGGGTCCGCGGCCTCGACGGCCTCGCGGTAGTTCGCGGCCTGTTCGGCGAGCCGGGCGCGCGCGAAGGCGAGGACCGCCTCGTCGCCGCCCCCGCGCTCGGCGATCCAGCGCAGTGCGTCCATGGCGAGCTTGTCGTACGACTGGTCGAACGCGTCGCGGCCGCAGTCGGTGAGCGCGAAGGCCTTGGCGGGGCGGCCACGGGTACGTGCCCCGTAGACCCGCTGTTCGCGCGGCTGTACGACGTCGTCGGCGACCAGCGCGTCAAGGTGACGGCGTACGGCCGCATGGGTCAGTCCGAGACGCCCGGCGAGCTCGGCGACGGTCGAGGGACCGTGGTCCAGGATGGACCGCGCGACCCGGTTGCGCGTCGAGCGCTCCCCGGTCGCGAGCTCCTCGTGGGGGACTCCCATGGGGGCCTCCCGATCCTCGCCGACGTTTTTCACAACACCATTGTTGCGTAATTCCTCAGAGCGCGGCAAGCCGCGCCCGGCCTCCTCGACGGTGCCCTGCATCACTTAGGTTCACCTAACCTGACCTGCGGAAACGATCTTTGATCGATCAGGCGGACCGCCCTGAGCAGCAAGGGAGCAGGGCCGGCGTCCCTCGTGCACCGAGGCCGGATCCGGCCCCCGCGCGCCTCGGCGACTCCTCCCGTACCTAGACTCTGGACCCATGCGAAGCGAGCCCGTGGTCCAGGTCCAGGCCCTGGTGAAGCGGTACGGCACGAAGACCGCCGTGAACGGCCTCGACCTGGTGGCCCAGGCGGGCATCACCGCCGTCCTCGGCCCGAACGGCGCGGGCAAGACGACCACCGTCGAGACCTGCGAGGGATACCGCAGACCGGACTCCGGGACGGTCCGCGTCCTGGGCCTCGACCCGGTCCGCGAAGCCGCCGCCCTGCGTCCACGGGTCGGCGTGATGCTCCAGTCCGGCGGCGTCTACTCGGGCGCCCGCGCCGACGAGATGCTCCGCCACGTGGCCAAACTGCACGCGCACCCGCTCGATGTGGACGCGCTTGTCGAACGCCTCGGCCTCGGCAGCTGCGGCCGGACCACCTACCGCCGCCTCTCCGGCGGCCAGCAGCAGCGGCTGGCGCTCGCGATGGCCGTCGTCGGCCGCCCGGAACTGGTCTTCCTCGACGAACCGACCGCCGGCCTCGACCCCCAGGCCCGCCGCGCCACCTGGGATCTCGTCCGGGATCTGCGCGCCGACGGCGTCTCCGTCATCCTCACCACCCACCACATGGACGAGGCCGAGCAGCTCGCCGACGACGTCGCGATCATCGACGCGGGCAAGGTCATCGCCCAGGGCACCCCCGAACAGCTGTGCAGGGGCGGCGCCGAGAACACCCTGCGTTTCCTGGGCCGGCCGGGCCTGGACGTCAGCTCCCTGCTGAAGGCCCTTCCGGCCGACTGCACGGCCGTCGAGCTGACCCCGGGCGCCTACCGCGTCGGCGGCAAGGTCAACCCGCAGCTCCTCGCCACGGTGACGTCCTGGTGCGCCCAGCACGGGGTGATGCCGGACCGGATCTCGGTGGAACGGCACACCCTGGAAGACGTCTTCCTGGAACTGACGGGCAAGGAGCTGCGCTCATGACCACCACTCCGCCCACCACTGCGACCGCCCCGGGGACCTACACCCCGCGGCCCGGCGCGGCCCCGCTTCCCCGGATGATCGGAGCCCAGGCGGCCCTGGAGACGAGGATGCTGCTGCGCAACGGCGAGCAACTGCTCCTGACGGTGATCATCCCCACCCTCCTCCTGCTGCTCTTCGGCTCGGTCGACATCGTCGACACGGGCGCGGGCAAGGCCGTCGACTTCCTCGCCCCGGGCATCCTCGCGCTCGCGGTCATGTCCACGGCCTTCACCGGCCAAGCCATCGCCACGGGGTTCGAGCGCCGCTACGGCGTCCTGAAGAGGCTCGCCTCCTCGCCGCTCCCCCGCTGGGGCCTGATGACGGCGAAGACGGCGTCCGTGCTGGTCACCGAGGTCCTCCAGGTCGCCCTGCTGACGGTGATCGCCCTCGCGCTCGGCTGGTCCCCGCACGGCAACCCCTTCGCCGTACTCCTCCTGCTCCTCCTCGGCACGGCCGCCTTCTCGGGCCTCGGCCTGCTGATGGCGGGCACCCTGAAGGCGGAGGCCACCCTGGCCGCCGCGAACCTCGTCTTCCTGCTGCTCCTGGTGGGCGGCGGGGTGATCGTCCCCCTCGACAAGTTCCCGCCCGGCGTCCAGGACGTGCTGGCCCTGCTGCCGATCTCGGCCCTGTCGGACGGACTGCGGGACGTGTTGCAGCACGGCTCCGGAATGCCGTGGGGCGACGTCGGGATCCTCGCCGGGTGGGCGGTCGTGGGGCTGGCCGCGGCCGGCCGGTTCTTCCGCTGGGAGTGAGCCGAAAGCATCCGAGGGCCGCCGGGGGACCCTCGTGAAAGCGTGCACAAGCAGCCGCCTACGATGGGACGCGTGCCAAAGATGACCCCCGCCGAGGCCCTGTCCGCCCTGCGGAACCCGCTCGCCTTCATCGCCGCCCGCTGGACTCCGACCCCCAGGACCGTGCGGCGTGCGGCGCTCGCCGCGCTCGTCATGTCGGTGGTCATCGTGGTCACCGGCGGTGCCGTACGGCTGACCGGCTCGGGCCTCGGCTGCCCGACCTGGCCGAAGTGCACCGACGACTCGCTGACGACGACGAGCGCGATGGGCGTGCACGGCGTCATCGAGTTCACCAACCGCATGCTGACCTATGTGCTGTGCGCGGCGGTCGGCTGGGCGATCATCGCCGCCCGCTCGGAGAAGCCGTACCGCCGCAGTCTGACCCGGCTCGGCTGGGCGCAGTTCTGGGTCGTCATGAGCAACGCGGTCCTGGGCGGTGTCGTCGTCCTGGTCGGCCTCAACCCGTACACGGTCGCGGCCCACTTCCTGCTCTCCTCGGCCCTGATCGCGGTCGCCGCGGTGATGTGGCAGCGGACGCAGGAGGGCGACGAGGCGCCGCGCCCGCTGGTCGGGAAGGCCGTGCAGCAGCTGGTGTGGTTCCTGGTGGTCGCCTCGGTGCTGCTGATCGCGGTCGGCACGGTGGTGACCGGCTCGGGCCCGCACGCGGGTGACTCCAGCGAGATCGAGCGCATGCCGCTGAACTGGGAGACCGTCAGCAAACTGCACGCGGTGCTCGCCTGGATCGTGGTGACACTGACGTTCGCTCTGTGGTTCGTCCTGAAGGCGGTCGACGCCCCGAAGGGCCCGCTGGACCGCACGCGGGACCTGTTCCTGATCCTGCTCTCGCAGGGTGTCATCGGGTACGTCCAGTACTTCACGAACCTCCCCGAGGTCCTGGTCGGCCTGCACATGCTCGGCTCGGCGCTGGTGTGGATCGCCGTGCTGCGCGTCCTGCTCGCCCTGCGCGAGCGCCTCGAAACCGCAGCCCCTGCCGAGGTACCCGGCCCGGCGACAGAGGCGACGGTCGGCACACGCGCGTAGTCACGCGTACGAGGTCACCAGACGGTCGATCGCGGCGCCCAGGTAGTCCCGCGTCAGCTCTCCGCGCCGCTCACGCCACCCGGCGGCAATCGGCCTCCCGTCCTCCTGCCCGTACCGCCTGCGCGTGACGTCCTCGACGACCTCCACGGGCGCCCCCAGCCCCGGCAGCAGCTCCAGCGCCTCCCGTTTCGAGATCAGGGTGCCCTCCCTCAGGGTCACGGTCGCCCGGGCCAGGGTGACCAGCGCCAGGTCGACCCAGACGTCCTGCGTCCAGAGCCGGGGCTTGTCCACGGCGGGCCGCCAGAAGTCCCGCTGGTCGCGTACGACGAAGTCGGCGAGCTGGCGGTCCGGCACCGGCGGAAGCAGCTCCCCGGGCGTCTTCCCGTACAGCACCCGGCCGAAGGTGTGCAGCTCGCGACGGGTCACCGGGGTGACCGTCCGCCGGAACAGACGGCCCTGCGCCCAGGTGAGGTGCCGTCGCTCCGGGTCGGCCGTCGTCCCCTCTGTCAGGTAGGTGCAGTGCAGCACCGGAGCGAGCGGATCGGTGCGCAGACGGGCGTGCAGCTCGGCCACCTTCCAGACGGTGCCCGGCCCGATCGGCCCGTCCAGGACGGCGATCAGGTCGAGGTCGCTGCGGCCCTCCTGGTAGTCGCCGCCGCCCAGCGAGCCGTGGGCCCAGACGGCGACCGGGGCGAGCGCCCGCAGCTCACCCAGGAAGCGGTCGAGCAAGGCGTCGGTCAGGGCATCCGCTCGCGTCCCGTGTGTGGTCATGCCCCCAGTCTTCACACCTCACCCCAGTCCGTACACGCGCCGCGCGTTGCCCGCCGCGATCAGTCCCGCCACCCGTTGCGCGTCGCCCAGCGACCACGCCCCCTCCGCGACCCAGCCGCCGAGCACCCGTCCGAGGGCCTCGCGGAAGAGACGGGCGCCCACCACATGCAGTTCGGGCAGCCCGTGGGCCCCGCTGGAGAAGAGGATCTTGCCGAAGGGGGCGAGTTCGAGGATCTCGGCGAGTACGGCGGCGGCCCGGGCGCCGGTCCGCACGAGGGCCGCGCCCAGGTCGGCGTACACATGCGGGAAGACACCGGCGAGATGCGCCGCGTGGCGGTGGTACGGGTAGCCGTGCAGCAGCACCAGGTCGGTGCCGAGCCCGGCGGTGGCACGGACGAAGTCCGTGAGCAGGACCGGGTCGGTACGGTCGATGCGTAAGCCCGGTTCGCCGAGCCCGGCGTGCAGTTGGAGCGGCAGGCCCGAGGCGACCGCGTTCCACAGCAGATGGCGCAGCAGCACGGGGTCGGTCAGCGCGCCGCCGACCCGGCGGCCGGCCAGCCAGCGGGCCGCCGCGCCCCGCACCTCCCCCGGCCCCGGCGGATCGGGCGCGAGCGCCAGTCCGTGCCGCAGACCCGCCACGGAGGTGAAGGCGACGGCGGTCGTCGCGGCGCCGTGCACCGACTCGGCGAGATTGGCGAGAAAGGACTCGACGCTGCCGGAGGTGTCGGCGACCTGTTCGGCGAGCAGTTCGAGCCGGACGATCTCATGCGCCTCCGCGGCTGAGGCGGAGGCCATCTCGGCGGGCCCGGTGAGGTCGCCGGGCAGCCCCGCGTCGACCAGATATGTCGTGATTCCGCTGCCCCGCAGCAGTCTCCTGCCCGATTCCAGTACGCCGAGTTCACGACGTCTGGCGAGATAACGGGCGGGGGGCGCGTGCGGTTCCAGGCCGAGCAACGGGGGGCACCAACGGCGTACGGCGAACCCTGTCTGGGTGTCGAAGAGGGTGGTCCCGGTGGCGGGCGGACCCTCGGTACGCGCGAGCTGGGCCTCGAAGGTGCCCAGGCCCAGCTCGGTGCGCAGTACGCCGTGGCAGTACTGGTCCACGAGGGACGGCGTTTCGATCATCCGGGCTCCCCGTGTCTGGACCGTGTGTTCCCAAGGTCCTAACGGGTGAACCGACCATCGGGTGCTGCTCGCGCACACCCCGTGGGAATGACCGGCGCCGTCCGGCCACCTCCCCGCGCCTCAGCGGTTGCTCGGCCCGCCCACCTGAATCCCCGCCATGCGGGTCCACTCGTACGGGCCGGTGGTCACCTTGGCGGCGAACTCGCCGTCGAAGTCCTCGTGGACGGTGATGCCGGCCTTCTCGACGGCCTGCCGGGCGATGTCGTACGTGGGGGCGACGAGGTCGCCCCAGCCACCGTCCTCACCGACGAGCACGATCCGGGCACCGCGCTCCCCGATGTACGCCACCTGCCCCTCGGCACCACCGTGCTGCTTGGCGAACCCGTCGATCTGCTTGACGAGCTTGACCACCCTGCGCTCCTGCGTATCTCCCATACGCAGGATGCTACCGACGGGTAGATCACCTGGCGACGCCAGGGCAAGTGGCCTTGGCCACGAACCGCTTTTAGGGGCGCGGGGAACTGCGCGACCAGCCCCCACCGGCCCGCAGCCGACTACGAACGCATCACCGCAAAAACGGATCCACAGCCACAGCCACAAACAGCAGCGAAACATAGGTGATCGACCAGTGGAACAGCCGCATCTCCTTCAGCTTCCCACCCGTCACCTCCGCCTTCGCCCGGTTCTGCAACCCGTGCGCCTCCCACAGCCACCAACCGCCCGCCGCGAGCGCGACCAGGGTGTAGAACCAGCCGGTGTAACCCAACGGAGTGAGCAGCAGCGAGACGAACACCATCGCCCAGCTGTACGCCACGATCTGCCGCGCGACCGTCTTGTTGGAGGCGATGACCGGCAGCATCGGCACGCCCACGCGCGCGTAGTCCTCCTTCACCTTCATCGACAGCGGCCAGTAGTGCGGCGGCGTCCAGAAGAAGATGACCAGGAAGAGGATGAGCGGCGCCCAGGAGAGCGAGTTCGTGACGGCGGACCAGCCGATGAGGACCGGCATGCAGCCCGCGATGCCGCCCCACACGATGTTCTGCGACGTACGCCGCTTGAGGATCATCGTGTAAATGACCACGTAGAAGAGGAGCGCGCCCAGCGACAGCCAGGCCGACAGCCAGTTGACCGTGAGGCCGAAGAGGAGGGTGGCGGCGACGGCGAGGGTGATGCCGAAGGCCAGGCACTCCCGCGGGCTGACCATGCCGGTGACCAGGGGGCGCTGCGACGTGCGGTCCATGAGCGCGTCGATGTCACGGTCGATGTACATGTTGAGCGCGTTGGCGCCGCCCGCGGAGAGGTAGCCGCCGAGGCAGGTGAGGAGGACCAGTCCCAGGTCCGGTACACCCTGCTCCGCCAGGAACATCACCGGAACGGTGGTGATGAGCAGCAGCTCGATGATCCGCGGCTTCGTGAGAGCTACGAACGCCATGACCCGGGCCCCGAACGGCCGTCGGCTCGGGTTCTGGCTCGTCCCGATAATCCCCGCTGGACGGGATTCAACGGCCGTCACGCACACCCCTGACAGAGACATTCCAACAAGCCCCCGGCTGTGAAGTCCCGGTAGAGGCTCGCGCTTACCACGCCACTCTAGACGTTGCCCAGACCCCGCCCTTCGCGGGGGTGGGGTCGTGTTGGGGCGTGCTTTGTGACGGGCGTGACGGGGCTCGATTGAGCGCTGGGACGACCTGGTTCGTATTGCAGTCCGGCAGTGGTCGGGAGGCGGACGAGATGCGGTCCCGGCAGTCTGGAATGACTGAAATACGGCACGTTCTTCCGAGGGTAGGCTCGACAAAGGCCGAGGGTGTCAGCCTTCGGCAGCCGGTGGACACCGCGGAAGCCGGCATTAGACATGTGGAGAGGAGCCCTGACCCAGGGTGAGCACCAAGCCGACCACCACAGACCTCGAGTGGACCGAGTTGGACCAGCGGGCCGTCGACACCGCCCGCGTCCTGGCCGCCGATGCCGTACAGAAGGTCGGCAACGGCCATCCCGGTACGGCGATGAGCCTGGCCCCCGCCGCGTACACCCTCTTCCAGAAGGTGATGCGGCACGACCCGGCGGACGCCGACTGGGTCGGGCGCGACCGTTTCGTGCTGTCCGCCGGCCACTCGTCCCTGACCCTCTACACCCAGCTCTACCTGGCCGGTTTCGGCCTGGAGCTGGACGATCTGAAGGCGTTTCGGACGTGGGGCTCCAAGACCCCCGGCCACCCGGAGTACGGGCACACGACGGGCGTCGAGACGACGACCGGCCCGCTCGGCCAGGGTGTCGCCAACGCCGTGGGCATGGCGATGGCCGCCCGCTACGAGCGTGGTCTGTTCGACCCGGAGGCCCCCGAAGGGGAGTCCCCGTTCGACCACTTCATCTTCGCGATCGCCGGTGACGGCTGCCTCCAGGAGGGCATCTCCGCGGAGGCGTCCTCGCTGGCCGGCCACCAGAAGCTCGGCAACCTGGTCCTGCTGTGGGACGACAACCACATCTCGATCGAGGGCGACACCGAGACCGCCGTCTCCGAGGACGTCGTCAAGCGCTACGAGGCGTACGGCTGGCACGTTCAGCGGATCGCCCCGAAGCCGGACGGCGACCTCGACCCGCACGCCATCTACAACGCGGTGCAGGCCGCGAAGAAGGTGACGGACAAGCCGTCGTTCATCGCGATGCGCTCGATCATCGCCTGGCCGGCTCCGAACGCGCAGAACACCGAGGCGGCCCACGGCTCGGCGCTCGGTGACGACGAGGTCGCGGCCACCAAGCGGGTCCTCGGCTTCGACCCCGAGCAGTCCTTCGAGGTCTCGGACGCCGTCCTGAGCCACACCCGCGAGGCGCTGGAGCGCGGCCGTCAGGCCAAGGCGGAGTGGGAGAAGTCGTTCCAGGAGTGGCGCGACAACAACGCCGAGCGCGCCGCCGAGTTCGACCGCATCGCCGCGGGTGAGCTGCCCAAGGGCTGGGAGGAGAAGCTCCCGGTCTTCGAGGCGGGCAAGGGTGTCGCCACGCGTGCCGCGTCCGGCAAGGTCCTGCAGGCGCTCGGCGCGGTCATCCCGGAGCTGTGGGGCGGCTCGGCCGACCTGGCCGGCTCGAACAACACGACCATCGACAAGACGTCCTCCTTCCTCCCGGCGGACAACCCGCTGCCGGAGGCGGACCCTTACGGCCGCACGATCCACTTCGGGATCCGCGAGCACTCGATGGCCGCCGAGATGAACGGCATCGCCCTGCACGGCAACACCCGTGTCTACGGCGGTACTTTCCTCGTCTTCTCCGACTACATGCGCAACGCGGTACGGCTGTCCGCGCTGATGCACGTGCCGGTGACGTACGTGTGGACGCACGACTCCATCGGCCTCGGCGAGGACGGCCCGACGCACCAGCCGGTCGAGCACCTGGCCTCCCTGCGCGCGATCCCGGGCCTGAACATCGTGCGCCCGGCCGACGCCAACGAGACGGCCATCGCCTGGCGCGAGATTCTCCGCCGCTGGACGAAGGTCTTCGGCAAGGGCGCCCCGCACGGTCTGGCGCTGACCCGCCAGGGCGTGCCGACGTACGAGGTCAACGAGGATGCGGCGAAGGGCGGTTACGTGCTCTTCGAGGCCGAGGGCGGCTCGCCCGAGGTCATCCTCATCGCCACCGGTTCCGAGGTCCATGTGGCCGTCGGCGCCCGTGAGCGGCTGCAGGCGGAGGGTGTGCCGACGCGGGTCGTGTCGATGCCGTCCGTGGAGTGGTTCGAGGAGCAGGACCAGGGGTACCGGGAGAGCGTTCTGCTCCCGTCCGTCAAGGCGCGGGTCGCGGTCGAGGCCGGTATCGGTCTCACGTGGCACAAGTACGTCGGGGACGCGGGTCGCATCGTTTCCCTGGAGCACTTCGGCGCGTCGGCCGACGGCAAGGTCCTCTTCGAGGAGTTCGGCTTCACTGCCGAGAACGTGGCCGCGGTTGCGCGGGAATCGATCGCCGCAGCCCAGCGCTGACGCTGACGCTGACACAACGACACGTAGGAGATGCATTTTCCATGACAGACGCACTCAAGCGCCTCTCCGAGGAAGGCGTGGCGATCTGGCTGGACGACCTGTCGCGCCAGCGGATCACCTCCGGCAACCTCGCCGAGCTGATCGACCAGCAGCACGTGGTGGGCGTCACGACCAACCCGTCGATCTTCCAGAAGGCGATCAGCAGCGGTGACGGCTACGAGCCGCAGCTCACCGAGCTCGCCGCCCGCAAGGTCACCGTCGAAGAGGCGATCCGCATGATCACGACGGCGGACGTCCGTGACGCCGCCGACATCCTGCGTCCGGTCTTCGACGCGACGCAGGGCCAGGACGGCCGGGTGTCGATCGAGGTCGACCCCCGTCTCGCCCACAACACCCTCTCGACGGTCGCCGAGGCCAAGCAGCTGGCCTGGCTGGTGGACCGGCCGAACACACTCATCAAGATCCCGGCCACCGAGGCGGGTCTCCCGGCGATCACCGAGGTCATCGGCCTCGGGATCAGCGTCAACGTCACGCTGATCTTCTCGCTGGAGCGCTACCGCAAGGTGATGGACGCCTACCTGGCGGGCCTGGAGAAGGCCAAGGAGCGCGGCCTGGACCTGTCGAAGATCCACTCCGTGGCGTCCTTCTTCGTGTCCCGCGTGGACACCGAGATCGACAAGCGGATCGACGCGCTGGGCACCGACGAGGCCAAGGCCGCCCGCGGCAAGGCCGGTCTGGCCAACGCGCGCCTCGCCTACCAGGCGTACGAGGAGGTCTTCGGCTCGGAGCGCTGGGCGGCCCTCGACAAGGCGCAGGCCAACAAGCAGCGTCCGCTGTGGGCCTCGACCGGCGTCAAGGACAAGGCGTACAAGGACACCCTGTACGTCGACGACCTGGTCGCGCCGAACACGGTGAACACCATGCCGGAGGCGACCCTGTTCGCCACCGAGGACCACGGACAGATCACCGGCAACACCATCGCCGGTACGTACGAGCAGGCCCGCGCGGAGCTCGACGCGGTCGAGAAGCTCGGCATCTCGTACGACGAAGTGGTCCAGCTGCTCGAGGACGAGGGCGTCGAGAAGTTCGAGGCGTCCTGGAACGACCTGCTCAAGTCGACAGAGGCGGAACTGGCACGCCTCGCCCCCTCGGAGGGCTGAAACCTTGCCTCCTCTTTCCGGTTCCGGAGCGAACCCGCTTCGTGATCCCGCAGACCGACGGCTCCCGCGTATCGCGGGGCCGTCGGGCCTGGTCATCTTCGGGGTCACCGGCGACCTGTCACGCAAGAAGCTGATGCCCGCGGTGTACGACCTCGCCAACCGCGGGTTGCTGCCACCGGGCTTCTCCCTCGTCGGCTTCGCCCGGCGCGAGTGGGCGGACGAGGACTTCGCGGCCGAGGTCCACGACGCCGTCAAGGAGCACGCCCGTACGCCGTTCCGGGAGGAGGTCTGGCAGCAGCTCATCCAGGGGATGCGTTTCGTCCAGGGCACCTTCGACGACGACGAGTCGTTCGAGCGGCTGCGTTCGACGATCCAGGAGCTGGACAAGGCGCAGGGGACGGGCGGCAACTTCGCCTTCTACCTCTCCGTGCCGCCGTCCGCGTTCCCGGTGGTCATCAAGCAGCTGAAGAAGCACGGTCTGGCGGACCAGGACAACGGTTCCTGGCGGCGCGCGGTCATCGAGAAGCCCTTCGGTCACGACCTCGCGTCGGCCGAGGAGCTCAACACGACCGTCGAGGAGGTCTTCGCCCCGGACCAGGTCTTCCGGATCGACCACTACCTCGGCAAGGAGACCGTCCAGAACATCCTGGCGCTCCGCTTCGCCAACCAGATGTTCGAGCCGATCTGGAACCGGTCCTTCGTGGACCATGTACAGATCACGATGGCCGAGGACATCGGCATCGGCGGCCGGGCCGGCTACTACGACGGCATCGGCGCGGCCCGTGACGTCATCCAGAACCACCTTCTCCAGCTGATGGCCCTCACGGCCATGGAGGAGCCGTCCTCGTTCGACGCGGACGCGCTGGCCGCCGAGAAGACCAAGGTCCTCGGGGCGGTCAAGCTGCCGCAGGACCTGGGCAAGGACACGGTCCGCGGGCAGTACGCGGCGGGCTGGCAGGGTGGCGAGAAGGCCATCGGCTACCTCCAGGAAGACGGTATCGACCCCAAGTCGAAGACCGACACCTACGCGGCGATCAAGGTCGAGGTGGACAACCGCCGCTGGGCGGGCGTCCCCTTCTACCTGCGCACCGGCAAGCGCCTCGGCCGCCGTGTCACGGAGATCGCGGTGGTCTTCCAGCGGGCGCCCCACTCTCCCTTCGACCACACGGCGACGGAGGAGCTGGGCCAGAACGCGATCGTCATCCGCGTCCAGCCCGACGAGGGCATCACGGTCCGCTTCGGCTCCAAGGTGCCCGGCACCTCGATGGAGATCCGGGACGTGTCCATGGACTTCGCGTACGGCGAGTCGTTCACGGAGTCGAGCCCGGAGGCGTACGAGCGCCTGATCCTGGACGTCCTCCTCGGGGACTCCAACCTCTTCCCGCGCACCGAGGAGGTCGAGCTGTCCTGGCGGATCCTCGACCCGATCGAGGAGTACTGGGACAAGCACGGCAAGCCCGCGCAGTACCCCTCGGGCACGTGGGGCCCCGTCGAGGCGGACGAAATGCTCGAACGAGACGGACGGAGCTGGCGGCGCCCATGAAGATAGACCTCACGGACACCACGGCCAGCAAGGTCAACAAGGCGCTGGTGCAGGGTCGCAGGGCCATCGGCACCCCTGCCGTCGGCATGGTCCTCACCCTCGTCATCGTCACCGACGAGGAGAACGCGTACGACGCCCTGAAGGCGGCGAACGACGCCTCGCTCGAGCACCCCTCGCGCACCCTGGTCGTCGTCAAGCGCGTCTCCCGCTCCCCTCGCGACCGTACGACGTCCCGTCTGGACGCCGAGGTCAGGGTGGGCGCGGACGCGGGCTCCGGCGAGACGGTCGTCCTGCGGCTGTACGGCGAGGTCGTCGACCACGCCGACTCGGTGGTCCTGCCGCTGCTGCTGCCGGACGCCCCGGTGGTCGTGTGGTGGCCGGTGAACGCCCCGCTGGACCCGGCGAAGGACCCGCTGGGCGCGCTGGCACAGCGCAGGGTGACGGACACGTACGCGGCCGAGCAGCCCGTACGGGAGCTCGCGGTGCGTGCGGACGCCTACACCCCGGGGGACACGGACCTGTCCTGGACCCGGATCACCCCGTGGCGGTCGATGCTGGCCGCCGCCCTGGACCAGGTCACCTGCAAGGTGGACGCGGTCGAGGTGGAGGGCGAGGAGTTCAACCCGAGCTGCGAGCTGCTGGCGATGTGGCTGGCGGACCGGCTGGACGTGCCGGTGAAGCGCTCCCTGTCCTCGGGCCCGGGTCTGACGGCGGTCCGGATGCGGACGAGCACGGGCCCCATCACCCTCGACCGCGCCGACGGCTCCCTGGCGACGCTTTCCATCCAGGGCCAGCCGGACCGCGCGGTGGCGCTCAAGCGCCGTGAGACGGCGGAGCTGATGGCGGAGGAGCTGCGCCGCCTGGACCCGGACGACACCTACGCCTCGGCCCTGCGGTACGGGGTGGAGCGACTGGCCGGCCCGTCGACACCCGAGCCGCCGGCCCCGGCCCCGGCTCCAGCTCCTTCCTCTGCGTCGGCACTGGAACCGGCGGACAGGGCGACCCCGGCTCTGATGCCGGTGAAGAAGGTGACCGCGAAGTGAGCACGGCACCGCAGCTCGTCGTCCACCGGGACAAGGAGCTGATGGCGGAGGCCGCCGCGGCCCGCCTGATCACGAAGATCGTGGACGCGCAGGCCTCGCGGGGCTCGGCGTCGGTGGTCCTCACGGGCGGCCGCAACGGCAACGGCCTGCTGGCCGCCCTGGCCGGCGCGCCCGCCCGGGACGCCATCGACTGGGCCCGGCTCGACCTGTGGTGGGGCGACGAACGCTTCCTGCCCGAGGGCGACCCGGACCGCAACGTCACCCAGGCGAAGGCGGCACTGCTGGACGCGGTGCCGCTGGACCCGGCCCGCGTCCACGCCATGCCCGCGTCGGACGGCCCGTACGGCTCCGACGTGGACGCGGCGGCGGAGGGGTACGCGGCGGAACTGGCCAAGGCGGCGGCCCCCGAGTCGCACGGCCAGGTCCCCACGTTCGACGTCCTGATGCTGGGCGTGGGCCCGGACACCCATGTGGCGTCGCTCTTCCCGGAGCTGCCCGCGGTCCGGGAGACGGACCGCACGGTGGTAGGCGTCCACGGCGCCCCGAAGCCCCCACCGACCCGGGTCACCCTCACCCTCCCGGCGATCCGCGCGGCCCGCGAGGTATGGCTGCTGGCAGCGGGCGAGGACAAGGCGGGCGCGGCGGCGATAGCCCTGTCGGGCGCAGGCGAGATCCAGGCCCCGGCGGCAGGCGCATACGGCAGACAACGCACCCTGTGGCTACTGGACACCCCGGCAGCCTCCCAACTCCCGAGAAGCCTGTATCCCCCGGCATCACCCTGATCACCACAAACGCCGGACGCGGCCGGCATTCCAGCCCGTCTGGGGGTCCCCCCTCTGGGGGAGTTTGAGGACAAGGCCCGTTCAGGGCCGTAGCGGTGGTCTGGGGGCGGCAGCCCCCAGGGAGGGGACGGGTAGGGGCGGCGGGGGCGAAACAAGCCCCCAAACCCCCTACCTCCCCCGCAACGCCCGGTACTTGGCAACCAGCGCCACAGTGGACGCATCCAGCCCCACCACCCCCACCCCCTCCGTCAACGCCGGCTCAACCCGCTTGGCCAGCACCTTCCCCAACTCAACCCCCCACTGGTCGAACGAGTCGATGTTCCACACAGCCCCCTGCACGAACACCTTGTGCTCATAGAGCGCGATCAACTGCCCCAACACAGACGGCGTCAACCCCCGCGCCAACACCGTGGTCGTCGGATGGTTCCCCCGAAACGTCTTGTGCGCGACCAACTCCTCCGGCACCCCCTCCGCCCGCACCTCCTCCGGCGTCTTCCCGAAGGCCAACGCCTGCGTCTGCGCGAAGAAGTTGGCCATCAAAAGATCGTGCTGCCCCTTGAGCCCCTCGCTCAACTCCCCCACCGGCTCCGCGAACCCGATGAAGTCCGCCGGAATGACCTTCGTCCCCTGGTGGATCAACTGGTAATACGCGTGCTGCCCGTTCGTCCCCGGCGTACCCCACACCACGGGCCCGGTCTCCCACTCCACCGGCAGCCCGTCCCGCCCGACCGACTTGCCGTTGGACTCCATGTCCAGCTGCTGCAAGTAGGCGGTGAACTTGGACAGATAGTGCGAGTAGGGCAGCACGGCATGCGACTGCGCACCGAAGAAGTTCCCGTACCAGATCCCCAACAGCCCCAGCAGCAGTGGCGCGTTGTCCTCCGCCGGAGCCGTCCGGAAGTGCTCGTCGACCAGCGCGAACCCGTCCAGCATCTCCCGGAACCGCTCAGGGCCGATCGCGATCATCAGCGACAGCCCGATCGCCGAGTCGTACGAGTACCGCCCGCCGACCCAGTCCCAGAACTCGAACATGTTCGCCGTGTCGATCCCGAAATCGGCGACCTTCCCGGAGTTCGTCGACAGCGCCACGAAGTGCTTGGCGACCGCCTTGTCGTCGCCGCCCAGCCCCGCCAGCAGCCACGACCGGGCCGAGGTCGCGTTGGTGATCGTCTCGATGGTGGTGAACGTCTTCGACGCGACGATGAACAGCGTCTCCGCCGGATCCAGGTCCCGCACGGCCTCGTGCAGGTCCGCACCGTCGACGTTCGACACGAACCGGAACGTCAACTCCCGTGCCGTGAACGCCCGCAGAGCCTCGTAGGCCATCGCGGGACCGAGGTCCGAGCCTCCGATGCCGATGTTGACGACGTTCTTGATGCGCCGCCCGGTGTGCCCGGTCCACTCGCCCGAGCGCACCTTGTCCGCGAAGGCGGCCATCCTGTCGAGGACCGCGTGCACGGCCGGTACAACGTTCTCGCCGTCGACCTCGATCACCGCACCCCGCGGGGCCCGCAGCGCGGTGTGCAGGACCGCGCGGTCCTCGGTCGTGTTGATCTTCTCGCCGCTGAACATGGCGTCCCGCAGCCCGAACACGTCCGTCGCCGCGGCCAGCTCGCGCAGCAGCCGCAGCGTCTCGTCGGTGACGAGGTGCTTGGAGTAGTCGATGTGCAGATCACCGACCTGGAGTGTGTACCCGGTACCGCGACCGGTGTCGGCCGCGAACAGCTCCCGCAGATGGGTGTCCGCCAGTTCCTCACGGTGCTTGGCCAGAGCCGTCCACTCGGGCGTCTGGTTGAGCCTGCCACGGCTGTCTGCGTTCATCTCGGACTTCCGCCTCTTTCGTGCCTGGGCCCCCGCTGCCGGTCCCAACCTAATTGATCAGCGCGTGGGTGATACGCCTGCAGATACGTCTACAGATACGTCGGACTTCAGCGCCGGTATCAGTGCGATGACCGCCAGGACGAAGAAGGCGGCGGCGAGCAGCGACGGCGTGTTGAGTCCCCACGCCGTCGCGACGGCTCCGCCCAGCAACGCGCCCAGCGGGGCCCCGGCAACCGCCAGTGTGCGAAAGGCCGAGCTGACCCGGCCCAGCATCGCGGCGGGGCTGCGGCGCTGCATCAGGGTCGTCGTGTTGACGTTCCACACCATCCCCATGAGCCCGAACACCGCCAGGGCGCCGACCAGTACGGTCAGGCTGCGCACCGAGCCCATGACGACCAGCGCGCAGATCTGCACCGTACCGGCGAGCAGCACGGCGCGTATCCGCCCGAGTCGGTCCACGAGCCGCCCGTTCAGCACGCCGCCGGCGAGGCTGCCGACGGTGTACGCGGTCATCGCCGCCGCGTATCCCCCGTTGCCCGCGTCCAGCCACCGCGTCACCAGCAGCACCATCGTGGCGATGAGGGCGCCCATGCCCACATTGCACAGGGCCGTGGCCGCGCACAGGCCGCGCAGCGGACCGTCGTGCCACAGGGTGCGCAGGCCGGCCGCGATCTCGCCCCGCAAGGTACTCCCGGCCGGTCTCGGCGCTCGCACGGGCACGTCGGACCGCAGCGAGGCGACCAGGACCGCCCCGACCAGGAAGGTGACGGCGTCTGCCGCGAAGGGGCCGGCCGCGCCCAGCACGAGCAGCACAGGCACCAGCGGCCCGGCCAACAGACCACCGGCGACGCGCTGACCGGTCATCAGGCGGGCGTTGGCGCCACCGAGCGCCTCCTTGTCGACCAGGGCCGGCAGCAGGGCGGTCGAGGCGTTGTCGAAGAGGGTCTGGAGTGTGGTCAACGCGAAGGTGAGGGCGATGAGCAGGCCGATCGAGGCATGCCCGAGGCCGACGGCCACGGCGAAGCAGGCGACCAGCAGCCCTCGTACCGCATCCACCGTCCACATGGCGCGCCGCTGGTCGACGCGGTCGGCGACGGCCCCGCCGAGCAGTCCGAAGACGAGCCAGGGCAGATAGCCGCAGGCCGTCACGGAGGCGATGAGCAGGGGCTTGTCGGTGAGTGTCGTGGCGAGCAGGGGCAGCGCGGCCGTGCGCAACGCGTCGCCGAAGCTGGAGAGTACGGCGGCGCTCCACAGCCGTCCGAATCCCCCGCGCCATGCTGGCGCACGCGTTCCCGCCGTCTCGACCGTCGTCACCACTCCCCCTCTCGGTTCGCCGATTCACAAACCGTAGAGGGCACCACTGACAATCGGCCGGGGAGCCGCTGGGCGACATCCCGTCAGACGGCTCCGGCCAGGCACCTGTCGGTGCCTGGCCGGCCGTCAACTCCTAGATCTCGCCCCGCAGTTTGGCGAGCGCCTCGGCGAGGATCGCCTCGCCGTCCGCGTCGCTGCGCCGCTCACGTACGTACGCGAGGTGCGTCTTGTACGGCTCGGTGCGCGGCGGGTCCGGCGGGTTGTCCCGGTCCTGTCCGGCGGGAAAGCCGCAGCGCGGGCAGTCCCAGGTCTCGGGAACCTGCGCGTCGCTGGCGAAGCTGGGCACCGTTTCGTGTCCGTTGGAGCACCAGAAGGAGATGCGCAGACGCGGCGCGGACTCGCCACGCTCGGCCTCGCCCATCGGCCCCGCCCCGACCCGGCTTCCTCGGATCGCGTTGCCACTTGCCACGGTCGTAACTCCCTGCGTAATGGTGCCGCGAAGCGAGTCGACGTTTTCGCTTCGTTGCGAGCGCCTCAGTCTACGTAAGGCCCAACGCGCGTCCAGTGCTTGGAGTTACAGGCCCTGCACCAAGACGCAAGCCCCATGATAGGCCGCCCCTGGCGGGGCGTACCGAACATGGGGCCTTACGTGCGGAATGTGCGTGCGTAATGTGCTGTCGTACCGGTATTTGACGACCGGTGTCAGCCGCTGATCAGTTGTTCACCTTCATCAGGATGCCGAGTACGACGATGCACGCGAACCACAGGAGACCGATCACCACGGTGATGCGGTCGAGGTTGCGCTCGGCGACCGAGGAGCCGCCGACGGACGACTGCATGCCGCCACCGAACATGTCGGAGAGGCCGCCGCCCTTCCCCTTGTGCATCAGCACCAGCAGCATCAGCAGCAGGCTGAAGACGATCAGGGCGATCGAGAACCCCAAAACCACGGCTGGACCAACTTCCTCGGATTCTGATGGACGACGGGGCCGAAACTCCCGTTCGGAACGCTGGGCGCACCAAATACTAGTTTCGGCCCCGCCAGGGTACGACGGATCTCCGCTAGCGCATACTCACTGGTCGCGGAACCGAACGATCTTGACGAACTCGTCGGCGTCGAGGGAGGCACCGCCGACCAGTGCGCCGTCGATGTCGGGCTTCGCCATGATCTCGGCGACGTTCCCGGATTTCACCGAGCCGCCGTACTGAATGCGCACGGCGTCGGCGACGTCCTGGGAGTAGAGCTCGGCGAGCTTCGCGCGGATCGCCCCGCAGACCTCCTGGGCGTCGTCGGCGCCGCAGACCTTGCCGGTGCCGATGGCCCAGACGGGCTCGTACGCGATGACGACGGTCTCGGCCTGCTCGGCCGGGATGTCCTTGAGGCCGCCCTCGACCTGGGCGAGCGTGTGGGAGACGTGGTTGCCCGCCTCGCGGACCTCCAGCTCCTCGCCGACGCACAGGATGGGGGTGAGGCCGTGCTTGTAGGCGGCCTTCACCTTGGTGTTCACGAGTTCGTCGGTCTCGTTGTGGTACTGGCGGCGCTCGGAGTGGCCGATCGCCACATAGGTGCACTTGAGCTTGGCCAGCATCGGGCCGGAGATCTCGCCCGTGTAGGCGCCGGTGTCGTGCGCGGAGATGTCCTGGGCGCCGTACTTGATCTTCAGCTTGTCGCCGTCGACCAGGG
The DNA here is from genome assembly GCF_040644035.1 of Streptomyces sp. NPDC047042. NCBI lineage: Bacteria > Bacillati > Actinomycetota > Actinomycetes > Kitasatosporales > Streptomycetaceae > Streptomyces > Streptomyces sp. NPDC047042. Next base: position 102,029 of record NZ_JBEYVP010000015.1, read on the forward strand.
TCTGTACCGAGCGGAGGTCGGTGAAGGGCGGCAGGACCGCGACCTCACAGGCCTCGTAGTCCTTGTCCGCGAGGGCGAACGCGAGCTTCTGGACGTGGGCGATGGCCTCGAGGTGGTTGAGGTTCATCTTCCAGTTGCCCGCCATCAGCGGCGTGCGAGTGGTCATGTGCGGGGTCAGCCTTCCAGTGCGGCGAGGCCGGGGAGCGTCTTGCCCTCGAGGTATTCGAGGGAGGCGCCGCCGCCGGTCGAGATGTGGCCGAATGCGTTCTCGTCGAATCCCAGGATGCGCACGGCGGCGGCGGAGTCTCCACCGCCGACGACCGTGAAGGCCGGGGAGTCGAGGAGTGCCTGGGCGACCGCCTTGGTGCCCTCGGCGTAGTCGGGGTGCTCGAAGACGCCCATGGGACCGTTCCAGAAGACGGTGCCGGCGTCGGCGAGCTTCGAGGCGTACAGCTGGCTGGACCGCGGACCGATGTCCAGGCCCATCTGGTCGGCGGGCATCGCGTCGGCGGCGACGGTGGTCGGGTTCGCGGGAGCCTTGGTCTTCAGGTCCGGGAACGAGGAGCCGACCAGCACGTCGACGGGGAGGATCAGCTCCACGCCGTTCTTCTCCGCGCGCTCGATGTACTCGTTGACGGCGGGAAGCTGGTCCTCCTGGACGAGGGAGGCACCGATCTCGTGGCCCTTGGCCTTGAGGAAGGTGAACAGCATGCCGCCGCCGATGAGGATGCGGTCGGCCTTGCCGAGCAGCTGGTCGATGACGGCGAGCTTGTCGGAGACCTTGGCGCCGCCCAGCACGACGGCGTACGGCCGCTTGACGTCCTCGGTGAGCTGCTTGAGGACTCCGACCTCGGTGGCGATGAGGTAGCCGGCGTAGTGCGGCAGCCGGGCCGGCAGGTCGAGGACCGAGGCGTGCCCCCGGTGCACCGCGCCGAAGCCGTCGCCCACGTAGACGTCGGCGAGGGCGGCGAGCTGGTCGGCGAAGGCGCCGCGCTCGGTGTCGTCCTTCGATGTCTCGCCCGCGTTGAAGCGCAGGTTCTCGAGCACGGCGACCTGGCCGGCCTCGAGGCCGTTCACGGCGTCCTGGGCGGCGGGGCCGACGGTGTCCTGGGCGAAGGCCACGGGGGCGTCCAGGAGCTCACCGAGGCGCTCGGCGGCGGGCCGCAGGGAGAAGACAGGGTCCGGGGCGCCCTTGGGGCGGCCGAGGTGGGAGGCCACGACGACCTTGGCGCCGGCGTCCGCGAGGGCCTTGACGGTGGGCAGGACGGCGCGGATGCGGCCGTCGTCGGTGATGGCGCCGTCGGCCAGCGGCACGTTCAGGTCGGCGCGGACGAAGACCCGCTTGCCGTCGACTCCTTCGGCGAGGAGTTCGTCGATCGTCTTCATGAGGGGGACTCCTTGGGAGGGCTCTGTGGTCCGGGAGGGGCTGGATCGTTCAACACGCCACAGGGCTCGGGCTACGCGGCGTCGCGTTGCCCGAGCCCTGTGCTCACATCGAAGTGCCTGCTCCGGTACTCAGAGCTGGTTGCCGACGAAGACCGTGAGGTCGACGAGGCGGTTGGAGTAGCCCCACTCGTTGTCGTACCAGCCGATGATCTTCACGCTGTTGCCCTGGACCATGGTCAGGGAGGCGTCGAAGGTGCAGGAGGCCGGCCAGCCGACGATGTCCGAGGAGACGATCGCGTCCTCGGTGTACTCCAGGTAGCCCTTCAGCTGGCCCTGGGCGGCCTTCTGGAACGCGGCGTTGACCTCTTCCTTGGTCACCACGCGCTCGGTCTCGACGACCAGGTCGGTGACGGATCCCGTCGGGACCGGCACACGCATCGCCATGCCGTTGAGCTTGCCCGACAGCTCCGGGATGACCACGCCGAGGGCCTTGGCCGCACCGGTGCTCGCCGGGATGATGTTCTCGGCGGCGGCGCGGGCGCGACGCAGGTCCTTGTGCGGGAAGTCCTGCAGACGCTGGTCGCTGGTGTAGGCGTGGACCGTGGTCATCAGACCCGAGACGATGCCGAAGTTCTCCAGCAGGACCTTGGCCATCGGCGCCACACAGTTGGTGGTGCAGGAGGCGTTGGAGATGATGTGGTGGTTGGCCGCGTCGTACTTCTCCTCGTTGACGCCGAGGACGATCGTGATGTCCTCGTCCGAGGCCGGAGCCGAGATGAGCACCTTCTTGGCGCCACCGGCGATGTGCTTCGCGGCGTCGGCCTTCTTGGTGAAGATGCCGGTCGACTCGATGACGATGTCGACACCCAGCTCACCCCACGGGATGTCGGCCGGGTCGCGCTCGGAGAGCACCTTGATGGTGTGACCGTCGACGGTGATCGTGTCGTCGGTGTGCGACACCTCGGCCTTGAGGCGGCCCAGGATGGTGTCGTACTTGAGCAGGTGAGCGGTGGTCGCGGTGTCACCCAGGTCGTTGACAGCCACGATCTCGATGTCAGCACCCTGCTCCAGCAGCGCGCGGAAGTAGTTACGACCGATGCGGCCAAAGCCGTTGATGCCTACGCGGATCGTCACGAACCGATCTCCTCGTTGGTACGCCGGCTCACGTGCCGGCGAGTTGTATGGGATGTCCCCGACCGCCTACGACCCTACCTCCCTGCGGCCCCGGTGGTGACATCGAGATGCCCCATACACGGCAGGGCGGTCCGTACCCGACAGTAGGGGTACGGACCGCCCAGGTTTTGCGTCGCGATTACCCGACCGGAATCGGCGCGATTACCTGATGAACAGGGTTGATATGCACAGGGTCGATCACTTCTTCAGCGCGGCCAGCGCCTTGCCGAGGAGTGCCTTGCGGTCGGCCGCCGAGGGAACGTGCTCCAGACCGAAGCCCAGCAGCACGGTGTCATCGGTGGTGACCGCTCCGTACGTCTTGAACAGCTCGCCCGACAGGCCCCAGTCCTTGATGACCGCGGGGCTGCCCGCAGGCGGCCCGGGGGTGCTCCAGGCGCCCAGGGACGTCTCGAAGCCCTCGACCGCGCCCGGCGTACCGCCGATCACGACGGTGGCGTTGTCGGCGAGGACGCCGCGTCCGCCGGAGCCGGGGTCGGTGATGTAGCTGAGCGAGATCTCCACCTTTTTGCCCGCGTAGGCGGAGAGGTCGAAGTTGACTTCCTGCCAGCCCGCGGAGGCCCCGGTGAAGCTGTTCCAGGAGCCGCTGGTCCCGGTGGGCGTGCAGGCGCCCGAGCCGAGGGTCAGATAGCGGGTGAGCGCCGGGTGGCCCTTGATGAAGAACCCGGCCTCGCACTCGACGGGCACGGCGGTGCTGGTGGCGCCGCCCTTGTCCGGGAGCGTGGTCCAGTCGTCGGCCCCGGCCGTGTGGGCTTCCAGCACGGCGTGGTCGTAACCCTCCTCCGTGTCCCACAGGAGCTGGGTACGGAAGGTGGGCGAGGCGGACGCGCTCACCCCGGTGAGGTCGATGGTGCGGGTGAGGCGGTTCCAGGCGTAGTCGCTGTGCGTGACGGCCGCCATGGAGGCTCCCGCGTACGGTCCGTACGGGTTGGCGCTGCCGGGGTATGCGCCCGCGCCCGCGCTGGTGAACTGCGGATACGTCTGCGCGGACAGGTTGTCCGAGGTGATGCTGAAGGCTCCGGCGGCGTTCAGCGGGTTGCCCGGCGCGTCGCCGAGGGGGCCGTTGAAGCCGGTGAGCTTCCCGGAGCCGTTGAAGGCTTTGACAGCCGGTGTGGTGGTACGGGAGTAGGCGCCCAGGTAGTACTGGCTGAAGTCGTTCGACAGGGTGCCCCCGCCTAGGTCGACGGAGCCGCCCGCGGTCTCGCCGGCCTCGACGAGCTTGCCGCCCTCGTTGAGGTAGGCGCGCAGCTGGAGCTGGGTGGCGTTGCCAGGCCGTACGGCACCGGTGTAGTGGACGACCGTCTTGAAGTGGTCGAGGACACCGAGCGCGTCGGGCGCGCCGAGGGCGGCGACGTCCCAGACGAGCGCCTTCCTGCCGTTGGCCTTCAGCGCGTCGACGTAGGTCTGCGCCTGTGTGGCGGTCGCGCCCTCCTCGGCGACGACGAGCGCGTCCGCGCGCGGGCGTTCGGCGACCGTGTACGTGAACGGGGTGCTCTTGGTGGGCTTTTTGGCCTTCGTCTCGCCGGTGAACCAGACCTCGACCTTGTCGCCCGGATCGCCGTCGGTGACCTTGGCGCGGTACTCGTCGAAGTACAGGTTGTCGTCCCCTCCGAAGGTCTCACCGCCCTTCCACGCCTTGAGCGCCACGTGGTGCGTACGGCCGCCGTTGACGCGGTACTTGAGTTCCTTGTGGCGCACGGACTTGCGTGCGACGACGGAGACCTCCTGGTCGGCGCCGCGCGAGTACGAGGTGGTGAAGGGTGCCGGGGTGAAGTCGGGGGCGGCGATGCCGACCGAGGACTTCGGCTGGTCGGGCTTGGCCGCGGACTCGGCGACCGACAGCGCGAACGGGATGTTCTTGGCGAACTCCTGCTGGATCAGCTTCTCGTCGTCCGGGAAGGTGAAGACCGAGGCGCAGTCCGCCGCGTTCCAGGCGTCGTCCGGGTAGAGGTTCGACACGGTCTGGCAGGTCGACATCTCCGGGGTGAACATCGCCGTGCCGTTGACGTTGGCCGCGTGGCCGTCCGCCTCGCCGTTGGTGGTGTACAGCTCGGAGGAGAGCTGGGGGTGGTAGCCGGGGATCGCGGAGTTCTCGGGCGTGCCGGCGAGCGACTTGTAGAGGACGTCGTCGGGGCTCGGGGAGGCGACCTGCCAGCCGACCCCGTAGAGGAGGAGTTCGGCGGCGGAGTGGTAGTTGATGCCGTATTTGAAGCCGATGCGCTTCTCGAAGCGGTCCAGGGCCTTGGTCTCGGGCTCCGAACCGGGGGCGGCGCCCCGATAGGTCTCGCTGGTGGGGAACGGGGACGAACCCTCGTTGTCGTAACCCCACTTGTAGGCGAAGTTGCGGTTGAGGTCGACGCCGTCGCCGATGGTGATGGCACCGTCGCCGTTGACGTCCCGCATGTTCTTGCGCCACTGGCGGTCGCCGTCGGTGCGGTGCGTGAAGTCGTAGCCGTCGGGGTTCGCGGACAGGACGAACCACAGCTCGGTCGAGTCGACGATCTTCTTGATGCGCCGGTCCTTGGAGTAGTTGTCCAGGTAGTGGTGCATCAGCCGCCGGGTCATCTCCGGCGTGATCCATTCACGCGCGTGCTGGTTGGACATGTACAGGACGGACGGCTTGGCGCCGTCCTTGGTCTTCTTCGCGCCCTTGGTCAGTTTGAGCGCGAGGATGTCCTGCCCCTGCAGGGTCTTGCCGATGGAGACGACCTTGGTCAGGGCCGGGTTCTCCTGTGCGGTCCGGAGGATCTCCTCCTTGAGGTTTCCGGCTCCGCTGTACGGCCGGAAGACACCGTCCCCGGCGGCGGCCACGCGTGCGCGTGCCTTCGCCGTGAGCGTGTGCTCCTCGAGGTCGACGCCCTTGTCCTCCAGTTGGTCGGCCTGCTTGTCGGTGAGGTAGACCTCGACCGTGGCCGTGCCCTTGTCCGGTGCCTGCTCCCCGAGTTCGTGACCGTCCTGGCCGGCCGCGAGCAGCAGGGGTATCTGCGCCTTCGTGACCTCGGCGCGGAAGACCTTGACCTCGTCGGCGCCGGGCGTACCGGCGTCCTCCGCGGCAACGGCGATGGGCGCGAGTCCCGCACCGCCCAGCACGAGTGCGCCGGCGGCGAGGATCGTTCTCGCTCTGCGTCTCATGTACCCCCCTAGCGTCGATCCGCCGCAGTGGTGGATCAGATGCCAGGCTCATGACAGTTCATGATCCAGTCAAGAGGGCACCATCAACTGACAAACGCCGATACCGGCACCCAAGTGGGCACCGGTACCGGCGTGTTGAGGTTTCGTCAGCCCGTGCTGAGGCTTCGTCAGCCCGCGTCGGCCATCTCCTCGGTGAGGTTGGACTCCGTACCCGGGATGCCGAGGTCCTGGGCCCGCTTGTCGGCCATGGCGAGCAGTCGGCGGATTCGGCCCGCGACGGCGTCCTTGGTCAGCGGCGGGTCGGCGAGGGCGCCCAGCTCCTCCAGGGAGGCCTGCTTGTGGTCCATGCGCAGCCGGCCGGCCGCGGCGAGGTGCTCGGGGACCTCGTCGGCGAGGATCTCCAGCGCGCGCTGGACGCGGGCGCCGGCGGCGACGGCCGCGCGCGCGGAGCGGCGCAGGTTGGCGTCGTCGAAGTTGGCGAGCCGGTTCGCGGTGGCGCGGACCTCGCGGCGCATCCGCCGCTCCTCCCAGGCCAGCACGGACTCGTGCGCGCCGAGCCGGGTGAGGAGGGCGCCGATCGCGTCCCCGTCCCGGACCACGACCCGGTCGACGCCCCGCACCTCACGGGCCTTGGCCGCGATCGAGAGGCGGCGGGCGGCGCCGACGAGCGCCAGCGCGGCCTCGGGGCCCGGGCAGGTCACCTCGAGGGACGAGGAGCGTCCCGGCTCGGTGAGCGAGCCGTGGGCCAGGAAGGCCCCGCGCCAGGCCGCCTCCGCGTCACAGGTGGCCCCGGAGACCACCTGCGGGGGGAGACCTCTGATCGGGCGTCCACGGCCGTCCACGAGCCCTGTCTGGCGGGCCAGCTGGTCACCGCCCGCGACCACCCGGACCACGTAACGGGAACCGCGCCGCAGTCCGCCGGGCGCCATCACGATCAGTTCGGAACTGTGGCCGAAGATCTCCAGGATGTCCCGCTTGAGCCGGCGGGCCGCCATCGCGGTGTCCAGCTCCGCCTCGATCACGATGCGCCCGCTCACCAGATGGAGGCCGCCGGCGAACCGCAGAATGGCGGAGACCTCCGCCTTTCTGCAGCAGGTACGGGTGACGGGGAGCCGGGAGATCTCGTCCTTCACCGCTGCCGTCATCGCCATGGGCCGATCCTTCCATGCATCCGAAAAATACGGTCGTACGCGGCGGCCAACAGCTCCGTATCGTGCCGAGGAGATCCGTCGGTCCGGGCCACCGGCGCCAGCTCGACCGCGGCACCGAACCGCTTGGCGGCATCGGTCAGCAAGTCACGGTCGGGCACGGCGGCCTCGTCGGCAAGCACCACGTCCAGGGCGAGTTTAGGGGCGTGTCGTCCCAAAACCTCCAAATGACGCTGCGGAGAGAACCCCTCGGTTTCTCCGGGCTGCGGTGCGAGGTTCAGCGAGAGTACCCGGCGGGCCTTCGTCTCGGTGAGCGCGTCGAGCAGCTCGGGCACCAGCAGGTGCGGGATCACGGAGGAGAACCAGGAGCCGGGCCCGAGGACCACCCAGTCGGCGTCCAGGACGGCGGCGACGGCCTCCGGGACGGCGGGCGGGTCGTGCGGCACGAGGTGCACGGTCTGCACCTCGCCCGGTGTCAACGCGACGTTCGCCTGTCCCCGTACGGTGTCGACGTCGTCGGGCCGCAGCGGGTCGTGCCCCTTGACCAGGGCCTGCAGTTCCAGGGGTACGGCGGACATCGGCAGGACGCGGCCGTGCGCGCCCAGGAGCCTGCCGACCAGGTCGAGGGCCTGCACATGGTCGCCGAGCTGCTCCCACAGGGCGACGATCAGCAGGTTGCCGACCGCGTGCTCGTGCAGGTCGCCCTTGGACTGGAAGCGGTGCTGGATGACGCGGGCCCAGGTCTGACCCCAGTCGTCGTCGCCGCACAGTGCGGCCAGGGCCTTGCGCAGGTCGCCGGGCGGCAGCACGCCCAGCTCGTCGCGCAGGCGCCCGCTGGAGCCGCCGTCGTCGGCCACGGTGACGACGGCGGTCAGGTCACCGGTGATCCGGCGCAGTGCGGCGAGCGACGCCGACAGCCCCATGCCGCCGCCCAGGGCGACGACCTTGGGCTGGGCGCCCCGGCGGCGCGGTCTGGCGCCGCGCGCCTCGACGGGCCGGCCCGCGCGCCCCTCCGGGGTCATGCGGCGCAGCCTGCTCAGCCGCGGTGTACGTCCCGTCATTCCCGTCCCATGTCCCGGTGCACGATCACGGTCTCCACGCCCTGCGAGGCGAGGCGGGCGGCGAGCTTCTCGGAGGTGGCGACCGAACGGTGCTTGCCGCCGGTGCAGCCGACCGCGATCGTCACATAGCGCTTGCCCTCGCGCCGGTAGCCGGCGGCGATCAGCTGGAGCAGTTCGGAGTACCGGTCGAGGAACTCCTTGGCACCGGGCTGGTTGAAGACGTACGCCGACACCTCTTCGTTGAGGCCGGTGTACGGGCGCAGCTCCGGGACCCAGTGCGGGTTGGGCAGGAACCGCATGTCCACGACCAGGTCGGCGTCCACGGGGAGGCCGTACTTGAAGCCGAAGGACATCACCGTGGCCCGCAGCTCGGGTTCCTCCTCGCCGGCGAACTGGGCGTCCATCTTGGCGCGCAGTTCGTGCACGTTGAGGCTGGAGGTGTCGATCACCAGGTCGGCGTCGCCGCGCAGCTCGCGCAGCAGCTCGCGCTCGGCGGCGATGCCGTCGACGATGCGGCCGTCCCCCTGGAGGGGGTGCGGGCGGCGCACCGACTCGAAACGGCGCACCAGGGCGTCGTCGGACGACTCCAGGAAGACGATCCGCCGGGTGACGCCCTTGACCGCCAGATCGGCCAGCGACTCACGGAGGTTGTCGAAGAAACGCCTGCCGCGTACGTCGACGACGACCGCGATCCTCGCGACGTTGCCCTGGGACCGGGCGCCGAGCTCCACCATGGTGGGGATCAGCGCGGGCGGCAGGTTGTCGACGACGAACCAGCCGAGGTCCTCCAGACACTTGGCGGCCGTCGAGCGGCCGGCTCCGGACATGCCGGAGATGATCACCAGCTCGGGGATGGCCGCTTCCGGAACCCCGGCTGTCTCGATGCCCGTACCCACTTGCTCTCCGTCTTCCTGGCCCGGTGGTTCCTGGCCCGCCGAGGCGCCCGGTGCGGGGCCCTCGGCGTGCCGCGAGCGATCGTCACCCGCCTGCTTGTGACCCGCCTGGCCCTGCGCTGTGTGCTCGGGCCTCGGTGTCTCGTGCTCGGTCATGTCTCCTGCCCCCGTCGCTCGTCCGGGGCGCCCGCGGTCACGGGCTCCCCCGAGGAACCCTCCCTCGTTTCGGGTTCCCCGTCCTGCGTGTGTGCCGTGTCGGCAGTGTCCGCCGCCTCTTCGGTCTCCTGCGTCTCGTCCGTGTAACCAATGATCTCTCCGGTCGCCATGTTGACGGCGGGGGCGGCCGGGGCGGCCTGCGCGAGAGCCACGGCGATCGTCTCGGCCGTCTTGAGGCCTATGCCGGGTACCTCGCGGATCTGGTCGATTGTGGCGGACCGCAGCTTCTTCACCGAGCCGAAATGCTTGATGAGCGCCTGTTTCCGGGATTCGCCGAGGCCGGGTACATCGTCCAGGACGCTCGTCCGGAAGCGTTTGGCCCGTTTGACGCGCTGATATGTGATCGCGAAGCGGTGGGCCTCGTCACGCACGCGCTGGAGCAGATACAGGCCCTCACTGGTGCGGGGCAGGATCACCGGGTCGTCCTCGCCGGGAACCCAGACCTCCTCCAGGCGCTTGGCGAGGCCGCAGACGGCGATGTCGTCGATGCCCAGCTCGTCCAGCGCCCGCTGGGCGGCGGCGACCTGCGGCTGCCCGCCGTCGACGACGACGAGCTGCGGCGGATAGGCGAACCGCTTGGGCCGCCCGTCGTCGTCCTTCAGCTCACCGCCCAGCTCGCCGCCCAGTTCCTGACCGGGATCCTGCCCGGGTTCCTGGCCGTCCGCCCATTCGCCGGTCTTCTCCTTCTCGGCGATGTAGCGCCTGAAGCGGCGGCTGATCACCTCGTGCATGGACCGGACGTCGTCCTGTCCTTCGCCGTGCCAGACCTGCGTGTCTCCGACACGACCCTTGATCTGGAAGCGGCGGTACTCGCTCTTGCGCTGCAGACCGTCCTCGAAGACGACCATGGACGCCACCACGTCGTCTCCCTGGAGGTGGGAGATGTCGTAGCACTCGATCCGCAGCGGGGCGCTGTCCAGGCCGAGCGCCTCGGCGATCTCCTCAAGGGCGCGCGAGCGGGTCGTCAGGTCGGAGGCGCGCTTGGTCTTGTGCAGCACGAGCGACTGCTGCGCGTTGCGCTGCACGGTCTCCATGAGGGCCTTCTTGTCGCCGCGCTGCGGGATGCGCAGCGAGACCCCGGATCCGCGCCGCTCCGCCAGCCACTCCTGGACGGGCTCCAGCGGGTCGGGCAGCGCGGGGACGAGGACCTCCTTGGGCACGGAGTCGCCCTTCTCCTCGCCGTAGAGCTGCTGGAGGGCGTGCTCGACGAGGGCCCCGGTGGTGATCTCCTCGACCTTGTCGGTCACCCAGCCGCGCTGGCCGCGCACCCGCCCGCCGCGTACGTGGAAGATCTGCACGGCCGCTTCCAGCTCGTCCTCGGCGACCGCGATCAGGTCGGCGTCGGTCGCGTCGGCGAGCACGACCGCGCTCTTCTCCATGGCCTTGCGCAGGGCCTCGATGTCGTCGCGCAGACGGGCCGCCCGCTCGTACTCCATCTCCTCGGCCGCTTCCGTCATCCGCTGTTCGAGGCGGCGGATGTACGTCCCCGTGCGGCCGGCCATGAAGTCGCTGAACTCGTCGGCCAGATCGCGGTGTTCCTCGGCCGAGACGCGGCCCACACAGGGCGCCGAGCACTTGCCGATGTAGCCGAGGAGACAGGGCCGGCCGGTGCGGGCCGCGTTCTTGAAGACCCCGGCCGAGCAGGTGCGCACCGGGAAGACGCGCAGGAGCAGGTCCACGGTGTCGCGGATCGCCCACGCGTGCCCGTACGGCCCGAAATAGCGGACGCCCTTGCGCTTCTGACCGCGCATCACCTGCACGCGCGGGTACTCCTCGTTCATCGTGACCGCGAGATACGGGTAGCTCTTGTCGTCGCGGTACTTGACGTTGAAACGGGGGTCGAACTCCTTGATCCAGGAGTACTCCAGCTGCAGCGCCTCGACCTCCGTGGACACCACCGTCCACTCCACGGAGGCCGCCGTGGTGACCATCGAGCGGGTGCGCGGGTGGAGGCCGGCCAGGTCCTGGAAGTAGTTGGCGAGGCGCTGGCGCAGGCTTTTCGCCTTCCCGACGTAGATCACCCGGCGGTGCTCGTCGCGGAATTTGTACACCCCGGGAGAGTCCGGGATCTGTCCCGGCTGGGGGCGGTAGCTGGAGGGGTCGGCCATGTCTCACACCCTACTGGCGGGGTGTGACAGCGCGGCGGTCCTGTGGACCGAAGCCCCCGGTCCCGGGGTCGGGCGGGCGGGAAGGTGAGCCTCAGCTGTTGCGTCTGTTGCGCCTCAGGTGTTGTCCCGCCTTGGTCAACACGCTTCAATGCGGGGGAACTCGGGGGCGCTGAACGACCGCGCACACCCGTCAGGACACGGGGCACGAGGACACCAGGACACAGGGGCGAGAACGCCGTGGACGCCCGCCGGGCAACCCGGTTCGCCCCACGCACGCGGTCCGACCAGCCGCCGCGATCATTCACAGAAGGGCCCCCTGCATGCGACAAGGCACACCGCACGCGGACGACGTCGTCGCGGAGGACACCCCCGCGGAACTGGACACGGCTCTGCGAAACGGCCCCTTCCACGTGGCCCTGCGGGCCGCGATCACCGCTCGCGGTCTACCGCTGCAACGCGTCCAGCACCATCTGTGGCGGTACGGGGTCAAGGTCGGCGTCACCAGCCTGAGTTACTGGCAGCAGGGCGCCCGCCGCCCGCAGCGCCCCGAGTCGCTGCGGGCCGTCAGGGCCCTGGAGGAGATCCTCCAGCTGCCGGACGAGGCGCTGATCCGGCTGCTCTCCCAGGACGAGGAGCGCGCCGGCGTCCAGCGCCACGCCGGTCGCTCGTACCGCTCCCTGGTGGAGGCCTCCGGCGCCCTGGAACAGCTGCTGACGGAGCTGTCGGCGCCGCTCGACGGCGACCTGCACACGCTCGGCCTGCACGAACGGGTGCGGATCGGCACCCACCGTGAACTCCTCACCCGGGAGTCCCACCACATCGTGCGCGCCCACCGGGACGACACCGACCGTTTCGTCGCCGTGCACCACGGCGACCCGGGCTGCGCGCCGGACCGTATGTCGGTCCACGCGCTGGAGAACTGCCGCACGGGACGGGTACGCCGGCACCACGAGACCGGAGTGCTCGTCGCCGAGCTCCTCTTCGACACCCGGTTGCGCGCGGGCGACACCTTCCTGTTCCGGTACGCAGTCGAGGACGGCACCGCGGGGGTGTCCCGTGAGTACGTGCGCGGATTCGGTGTCGCGGGCGGCCAGTACGCGCTCCAGGTCCGCTTCGACGACGGTTCCCTGCCGGTGCGCTGCCACCGGTTCGCCCAGCACTCGGCCGCGGCCCCGCGCAGCGGGCGCCAGGACCTGCCCGTGAGCGCCCGCCACCGCTCGGTCCACCTCGTGGAACCCAGGCTGCGGCCGGGGCTCCTGGGCATCGGCTGGGACTGGGAGTAGCGGCTCCCGGCTTGCGTAAGCGCTTACGTAAACGCTTACGCAAGCGTTTACGTCCCGTCGTGGATGCGGTACGTTGCCGCCATCGCACCCGGTCCGGGACGAAAGGCGGGGACCCATGGCGACGATGGCCGACGTCGCACGGCACGCCGGTGTGTCCGTGGCGACCGTCTCCCATGTACTGAACGAGACCCGTGTCGTGCGTCCCGCGACCCGCCAGGCCGTGCTCGACGCGATCGAGGTGCTGGGCTACACCCCGAACACGCTGGCCCGTTCCCTGGTCACCGCACGGACCCGGTCCATCGGGCTCGCGGTGTCGGCGATCAGCAACCAGTACTTCACGGAGATCCTCCAGGGCGTCGAGGCCGGCGCCCTGGAACACGGCTACAGCCTGCTCATCGCCGACCCGCACGACGACCCGGAGCACGAGCGCAAGGTCGTCCAGCTGCTGCACGAGCGCCGCGTGGACGGCATGATCGTGGCCCCCTCGGCGGATCCCGGCGCGCTGATCGCCTATCTGACCCGGCACGACGTACCGACGGTGTTCCTGGACCGGTTGCTCGACACTCCTGCCGACAGCACTCCGCGCTTCGACCAGGTGTGTGCCGAGAACGCCGAGCCCATGGCCCTGGTGATGGACCACCTCATCTCCCTCGGCCACAAACGCATCGGGCTCGTCGCCGGACGCCGCGGCCTCAGCACGACGGCGGAACGGATCGCCGGCTACCGCATCGGCCTCGCCTCCGCCGGGCTCCCCCACGACGAACGCCTGGTGGTCCACGGCGACTCCGAGTCGGAGGGCGCCGAGCGGGCCACCGCCGCCCTCCTCGACCTCGCGGCGCCCCCGACCGCCCTGGTCACCGCCGACAACGCGATGACGATCGGCGCCCTGCGTGCCGTGCGGGAGCGGGGCCTCACCGTGCCGGAGGACGTTGCGCTGTGCTGCTTCGGCGACTTCGCCTGGGCCGATCTCTTCACCCCGGGGCTGACCGCGATAGCGCTGCCCGGCAGGGACATCGGCGCCCAGGCCGTGCGTCTGCTGCTGGACCGGCTGGCCGACCCGGACCGCCCGGCCCGCACCGTGCGCCTCCCGTGCACGTTCGTCCATCGCGAGTCGTGCGGCTGCGCCGACCGGAAACACCCCGCCAACGCCCCGCAGTCCGGGAAAGGACCCGTTTCGTGATCGTCGTCGCCGGTGAGGCCCTGATCGACCTGGTACCGCGCACGGCGGGCGCCCTCGCGGAGCTGCGTCCGGCGCTCGGCGGCGGGCCCTACAACACGGCGGTGGCTCTCGGCCGCCTCGGTTCCCCGACCGCGTTCTGTTCCCGCGTCTCGTCCGACGCCTTCGGCGAGGCACTGCTCGACGGACTCCGTGAAGCAGGCGTCGAGGTGTCGTCCGTGCAGCGCGGCAGCGAGCCGACCACCCTCGCGGTGGCCTCCATAGGCGTGGACGGCTCCGCCGCCTACTCCTTCTATGTCGAGGGCACAGCGGACCGGTTGTTCACGGCACCCGCCCAACTCCCGGACTCGGCCCGGGCGGTGTCCTTCGGTACCTGTTCACTGGTCCTGGAGCCGGGTGCGAGCGCGTACGAGGAACTGTTGCGGAGCTGCGCCGCCCAGGATGTGTTCACGGCGCTCGACCCGAACATCAGGGCGGTGCTCATTCCCGACGCTGACGCCTACAGGGCTCGTTTCCTGAGCTGGCTACCCTCGGTGTCGCTGCTGAAGCTCTCGGAGGAGGACGCGAGGTGGCTCGGCGGAAGCCCGCGCGAATGGCTGGCTGCCGGCCCCGCCGCCGTCGTGGTCACCCGGGGCGGGGACGGGCTGACCGTCTTCACGCGTGACGGCGCGGAACACTCCGTCCCCGGCGAGAAGGTCGACGTCGTGGACACCATCGGCGCCGGCGACACCGTGAACGCCGCCCTGCTGCACGGACTGTCGGCCCGGGACGCCCTCTCCCCGGCGGCCCTGGCCGCTCTCGGCCCCGACGACTGGACCGACCTGCTCCGTTTCGCCGCCCGCGCCGCCGCGATCACCTGCTCTCGAGCAGGAGCGGAACCGCCGTACGCGGCCGAGCTGGGCGCACCGTAGAGGCAGGTACGCACACGGCGGCCCGCGGGGAGTTCCCGCGGGCCGCCGTGTTCGACGTACTGTCCGAGTTCGTCGGCACCGGGTGCCGCTCGTCGGCGGTTCAGGCCTTGCGGGCCCTGGTAGTCGTCGTCTTCTTCGCCGGAGCGGCCTTCTTCGTGGCCGCGGCCGTCTTCGTCGCCGTCGACCTGGCCGCGACCGTCTTCTTGGCGGCCGTCTTGCGCGGGGCCTTCACCGAGGTGCCGTCGCTGACCCGCTCGGCACCCAGGATCTCGCGCAGGAACTTGCCGGTGTGGCTGGCGGGGATCCCGGCGACCTCCTCGGGCGTGCCCTCGGCGACGACGAGACCGCCGCCGGCCCCGCCCTCGGGGCCCATGTCGACGACCCAGTCGGCGGTCTTGATGACGTCGAGGTTGTGCTCGATGACGATGACCGTGTTGCCCTTGTCGACCAGGCCTGAGAGGACCTTGAGGAGCTTGCTGATGTCCTCGAAGTGCAGACCGGTGGTCGGCTCGTCCAGGACGTACACCGTGCGGCCCGTGGAGCGCTTCTGAAGCTCGCTGGCGAGCTTCACGCGCTGGGCCTCACCGCCGGACAGGGTCGTCGCGGACTGGCCGAGCCTGACGTAGCCGAGGCCGACGTCGTGAAGCGTGTTGAGGTGGCGGGCGATCGCGGGGACGGCCTCGAAGAAGTGCCGGGCCTCCTCGATCGGCATGTTCAGGATGTCCGCGATGGACTTGCCCTTGTAGTGGACCTCCAGGGTCTCCCGGTTGTAGCGGGCGCCGTGGCAGACCTCGCACGGGACGTACACGTCCGGGAGGAAGTTCATCTCGATCTTGATCGTGCCGTCGCCCGCGCAGTTCTCGCAGCGTCCGCCCTTGACGTTGAAGGAGAAGCGGCCGGGCAGATATCCCCGCACCTTCGCCTCGGCCGTCTCCGCGAACAGCCTGCGTACGTGGTCGAAGACACCGGTGTACGTCGCCGGGTTCGACCGCGGGGTGCGGCCGATGGGCGATTGGTCGACGTGGACGACCTTGTCGACGAGGTCGTCGCCGTCCACGCGCGTGTGGCGGCCGGGCACGCTGCGGGCGCCGTTGAGCTCACGGGCGAGGTGCGTGTACAGGATGTCGTTGACCAGCGTCGACTTGCCCGACCCGGACACCCCGGTGACCGCGGTGAGCACTCCCAGCGGGAACGACACGTCGATGTCCCGCAGGTTGTTCTCGCGGGCGCCGTGCACGGTGAGCCGGCGGGACGGGTCCTGCGGGCGCCGGATGTCGGGCAGCGGAATGGCCTTCTTGCCGGACAGGTACTGGCCGGTCATCGACTCGTCGTTGGCGAGCAGTTCCTTCAGGGAGCCGCTGTGCACGACCTTGCCGCCGTGCTCGCCCGCGCCGGGACCGATGTCGACGATCCAGTCGGCGACCTTGATGGTGTCCTCGTCGTGCTCGACGACGATGAGCGTGTTGCCCATGTCCCGCAGCCGGACCAGGGTCTCGATCAGCCGGTGGTTGTCGCGCTGGTGCAGACCGATGGAGGGTTCGTCGAGGACGTACAGGACGCCGACCAGGCCCGAGCCGATCTGGGTCGCGAGGCGGATGCGCTGGGCCTCGCCGCCGGAGAGGGTGCCGGCCGCGCGGTTCAGCGAGAGGTAGTCCAGGCCGACGTCGACCAGGAACTTCAGCCGTTCGTTGACCTCCTTGAGCACCCGCTCGGCGATCTTCTTGTCGCGGGCGTCGAGCTTCAGCTGCGCCAGGAAGTCCGCGCAGTCGCTGATCGACATCGCGGCGACCTCGGCGATGGACCTCTCCATGACCGTGACCGCGAGGACGATCGGCTTGAGGCGGGTGCCCTGGCAGGTGGGGCAGGGCACCTCGCGCATATAGCCCTCGAAGCGCTCCCGGCTGGCGTCGCTCTCGGACTCGCTGTGCCGCCGCTTCACGAACGGGACGGCGCCCTCGAAGGGCGTGGTGTACACGCGCTCCCTGCCGTACCGGTTGCGGTAGCGCACCTCGATCTGGGTCTTGTGGCCGTGCAACAGCGCCTTCCTGGCACGCTGCGGGAGACCGGCGAACGGGATGTCCGTACGGAATCCCAGCGCGTCCGCGAGGGCGGTGATGAGGCGGCTGAAGTAGTCCTTGGTGTGGCCGTGCGACCAGGGGTGGATGGCGCCGTCGTCGAGGGACTTGTCCTCGTCGGGGACGATCAGCTCGGGGTCGACCTCCATGCGTGTGCCGATGCCCGTGCAGTCGGGGCAGGCGCCGAAGGGCGAGTTGAAGGAGAAGGAGCGGGGCTCCAGTTCCTCGAAGGACAGGTCGTCGTACGGGCAGTACAGGTGCTCCGAGTACATGCGCTCGCGCTCGGGGTCGTCCTCGGGGAGGTCGACGAAGTCGAGCACGACCATGCCGCCGGCGAGACCGAGGGCGGTCTCCACGGAGTCGGTGAGCCGGCGCTTGGCGGTGTCCTTGACGGTGAGGCGGTCGATGACCACCTCGATGGTGTGCTTCTCCTGCTTCTTCAGCGCGGGCGGGTCGGACAGCTGGATCGTCTCGCCGTCCACCCGCGCGCGGGAGTAGCCCTTGGTCTGGAGGTCCGCGAACAGGTCGACGAACTCGCCCTTGCGCTCGCGCACCAGCGGCGACAGCACCTGGAAGCGGCTCCCCTCCGGCAGCTCCAGGACCTTGTCGACGATGGCCTGCGGCGACTGGCGCGAGATGGGGCGTCGGCACTCGGGACAGTGCGGCTTGCCGATGCGCGCGAAGAGCAGGCGCAGATAGTCGTAGACCTCGGTGATCGTGCCGACCGTCGAGCGCGGGTTGCGCGAGGTCGACTTCTGGTCGATCGAGACGGCCGGCGAGAGGCCCTCGATGAAGTCGACGTCCGGCTTGTCCATCTGGCCGAGGAACTGGCGGGCGTACGACGAGAGCGACTCGACGTAGCGGCGCTGGCCCTCGGCGAAGATCGTGTCGAAGGCCAGGGAGGACTTGCCCGACCCGGACAGGCCCGTGAAGACGATGAGCGAGTCGCGCGGGAGGTCGAGCGAGACATTTTTGAGATTGTGCTCGCGCGCGCCACGGACGATGAGACGGTCGGCCACGCCGGTCCGCACCTTTCTTGAGAGAAGTGACAGGGGCGGGGCCCCCGTGCTTTCTCAGACTAGGGGGAGCCACTGACAACGCCGGTCGGATTCCTGGGGCGGTAACAATCCCCGGCCATCCAGCATGCCCGACGCCGCACTCGACCATATAGCACGCACATTCGATTTGCGGGCCTGGTGAGCCGCCTTCACCCGAACGGGTGGCGGGACTATCGTCGAACCCATGGCCGATCATGAGCGCGACCTGGCATCTGTACGTGAAGCGACGGAACGACTGCTCACCGCAGCGGCGAAATTGAACAACGATTCGGTGGCCGAGCCGTCACGGTTGCCGGGCTGGACTCGCGGCCACGTCCTCGCCCACCTCGCCCGCAACGCGGACGCCCTGGTGAACGTCTTCGAGGGACGTCCTATGTACGCCTCCGGGGAGGCCCGGGACGCCGACATCGACCGGGACGCCCCGCGCCCCCTCGACGTACAGCTCGCGGACGTACGCGAGAGCGCCGCCCGTCTCCAGGACGCGGCGGCCGTGCCCGCGGACTGGTCCCGCACGGTGGAACTGCGCAACGGGGTCACCGACACCGCCTCCAGGGTGCCGTTCCGCCGCTGGATCGAGGTCGAGCTGCACCACGTGGACCTGGGGATCGGGTACGAGCTCGAGGACCTCCCGGCGGAGTTCATCGAACGGGAGATCGCCTTCCTGGCCGACCGGTTCACCGGCCACCCCGAGGTGCTCCACACAGTCGTCACGGACGGCACGCGCGCGTGGAGCACCGGAAGCGAGTCGAACGGACCCGGGGTCACGGTCACCGGGCCGGCGCCCGAGCTGCTGGGGTGGCTCTGCGGCCGGCGCGACGGAGCGGGACTCGACGTACAGGGTGGCACGCTGCCCGCGCTGCCCCCGCTCTAGGGGCGACCGCGTCGCTATAGGCTGACCGCCATGACGTACAGCGGAGCGGTGAAGGTCGGCGGCCCTGCCGATGTGCACGAGTTGCAGGACCTGATGATCACCAAGGTCGCGGTGGGCCCGATGAACAACAACGCCTATCTGCTGCGCTGCCGGGCCACCGACGAGCAGCTGCTGATCGACGCGGCGAACGACGCCCATACGTTGATCACACTGATCGGTGACGACGGGATCGCGTCGGTCGTCACCACACACCAGCACGGGGACCACTGGCAGGCGCTCGCCGAGGTCGTGGCGGCCACCGGCGCACGTACGTACGCGGGCCGGGAGGACGCCGAGGGCATCCCCGTACCGACCGAGGTGCCCGTCGACGACGGGGACACGATCCGCGTGGGGCGCGTGGAGCTCACCGCGCGCCACCTGGTCGGGCACACGCCGGGCTCCATCGCGCTCGTCTACGACGACCCGCACGGACACCCGCATGTGTTCACCGGGGACTGCCTCTTTCCCGGCGGCGTGGGCAACACCCGCAAGGACCCTGAGGCCTTCGCCAGTCTGATCCACGACGTGGAGACGAAGATCTTCGCCCCTCTCCCGGACGAGAGCTGGGTCTATCCGGGACACGGCAACGACACCACCCTCGGCGCGGAGCGGCCCCATCTGCCGGAGTGGCACGCGCGGGGCTGGTGAACCCGGCGGAGAAGAGCGCCCACGCGGTGGTGAACTCCTCTGCGCGGTGGTGAACCCCTCTGCGGGGGCGTGCAGTTGACGGCCGCACGCCCCGTGTGAAACGAACACACACGCTGG
Organism: Streptomyces sp. NPDC047042; assembly: GCF_040644035.1. Classification (NCBI taxonomy): domain Bacteria; kingdom Bacillati; phylum Actinomycetota; class Actinomycetes; order Kitasatosporales; family Streptomycetaceae; genus Streptomyces; species Streptomyces sp. NPDC047042. The sequence goes on from NZ_JBEYVP010000015.1 coordinate 121,343, forward strand.
TGGCACACGCGCGCTCCCGGCGTGCGCCCTGGCGCAGTGCACTGGAGGCAGCCCCGCACAGGATGACGGCTCCTGGGCGGCACGGGCCGCCGACCTGTCGATCCCCGCCCTCGGTCGGCGGCCCCGGCGTTTTAGCCGACCTTCGCCACCGTGTTCACCCGGGGCCGTTCACCCCGTCGTTCACAGGAATGCAACACGCGTTCCCACTATGCGGACAATTCCGGCTGTGACCTGGACAAATAACACGCCCCGCTGCCACTCTCCCGCCATGTACCTTGCCCTTGCCCCTCATACGCTGCGCCGCGCAGTCTCCGCCGCCGCTGTCGCCCTGCTCGCCACCGCTGTCGGCTGCGCCCCGCAGCCGGAGGAGAAGAGCGCCGCCAAACCCACCGGGACGGCCGGAGCCACCTGCGCCAAGGGCAAGTTGGCCACCCAGACCGCGGGCAAGCTGACGATCGCCACCGACGAGCCCGCGTACGAGCCGTGGTTCAAGGACGACAAGCCGGCCAACGGCGAGGGCTTCGAGTCGGCGGTCGCCTACGCCGTGGCACAGCAGCTGGGCTATGACAAGGCGAACGTCGTCTGGCAGAGCGTGCCCTTCAACAAGGCGTTCGCGCCCGGGGAGAAGACCTTCGACTTCGACATCAACCAGGTGTCGATCAGCGCCGAGCGCAAGAAGGCCGTGGACTTCTCGTCCGGCTACTACGACGTGCGCCAGGCCGTCATCGCGCTGAAGAGCTCCAAGGCCGCGAAGGCGACGAGCATCGCGGACCTCAAGGGCCTCAAGCTGGGCGCCCAGGTCGGCACCACGAGCCTCGACTACATCGACGACGTGGTGAAGCCGGCCCAGGAGCCCGCCGCGTACGCCAAGAACGACCAGGCCAAGTCCGCGCTGCAGAACGGCCAGGTCGACGCCATCGTCGTCGACCTGCCGACCGCCTTCTACATCACCGCCGCCGAGGTGACCGACGCGAAGATCGTCGGGCAGTTCGAGAACCAGGGCGGTACGCCCGAGCAGTTCGGACTGGTGCTCGACAAGGGCAGTGCCCTCACCTCGTGCGTGACGACCGCGGTGGACGCCCTGCGCAAGGACGGAACCCTCGCCTCCCTCGAGAAGCAGTGGCTGTCGGACGCCGTCGACGCTCCGGTGCTCAAGTGACCGCAGTGAAGGAGGAGTCCGGGCAGGAGGACCCGGCCGGCCTGCCGGACCGGGGCGACGGTTACGTCCCCTCGCAGCGCCGGCTCGACCGTGAGCGGTACAAGCGCACCCGCGCGCGCCGCGCCACGTCGATCGCCGCGCTGTCCACCCTGGTCACCGGGGTCGTCCTCTATCTGGTCGTCGTGAGCGCGCCGGGCTGGCCGCGCACCAAGGAGACGTTCTTCAACGGGCAGTACGCGCGCGAGGCGTTCCCCAAGGTCCTCGAAGGGCTGTGGCTCAACGTACGGCTGCTGCTGATCTGCGGTGTCGCGGTGCTCGTCCTGGGCATGCTGATCGCCATCGCGCGCACGCTGCGCGGCCCGGTGTTCTTCCCGCTGCGCGCGCTGGCCGCCGCGTACACGGACTTTTTCCGCGGCCTCCCGCTGATCATCAATCTGATGATCGTCGTACTCGGTGTCCCGGCGCTGCGGCTGCAGGGCATTACCGTGGACCCGGTGCTGCTCGGCGGTACGGCGCTGACGCTGACGTATTCGGCGTACGTCGCTGAGGTGTTCCGGGCCGGCATCGAGTCCGTGCATCCGTCGCAACGGGCGGCCGCCCGCTCGCTCGGGCTGACCAACCGGCAGGCGCTGCGCCACGTCGTGCTGCCCCAGGCGGTACGGCGCCAGGTGCCGCCGCTGCTGAACGACCTGGTGTCGCTGCAGAAGGACACCGGGCTCGTCTCGATCGGCGGCGCGGTGGACGCCGTACGCGCGGCCGACATCATCGTGGGCCGCAGCCTCAACTACACGCCGTACATCGTCGCGGGGCTGGTCTTCGTCGCGCTGACCATCCCGATGACCCGCTTCACCGACTGGGTGACGGCCCGGATGGACCGGCAGCGGGCGCAGGGAGGAACACTGTGAGCGAGATTCCCGACGGCTCCTCCCCCGTGCTCCGTATGGAGTCCGTGCGCAAGACCTTCGGTGAGACGGTCGTCCTGCGGGACGTCGATCTCGAGGTCGCCCCGCACACGGTGACCGCGCTGATCGGCGCGTCCGGCTCGGGCAAGTCGACGCTGCTGCGGTGCGCGAACCTGCTGGAGGAGATCGACGACGGCGCGATCTGGCTGGACGGCGAGGAGATCACCGATCCGCGGACCGACCAGGACGCCGTGCGCCGCCGGATCGGCGTGGTTTTCCAGGCGTACAACCTCTTCCCGCACATGACCGTGCTGGAGAACATCACCCTCGCCCCGCGCCGGGTGCACGGCGTGGACCGCGCCGAGGCGGAGCGGTACGGCCGTGAGCTGCTGGAGCGGCTCGGGCTCGGCGCGAAGGCCGGCGAGTACCCGGACCGGCTGAGCGGCGGCCAGCAGCAGCGCGCGGCGATCGTCCGCGCCCTCGCCGTACGCCCCCGGCTGCTGCTCCTGGACGAGATCACCGCGGCCCTCGACCCGGAACTGGTGGGAGAGGTCCTCGCCGTCGTCCGGGATCTGAAGGCCGACGGCATGACGATGGTCCTGGCGACCCACGAGATGGGCTTCGCCCGCGATGTCGCGGACCAGGTCTGCTTCCTGGAGGGCGGTGTGGTCCTCGAACGCGGTACGGCCGAGCAGGTGTTCGGCGATCCGCAGCAGGAGCGCACCCAGCAGTTCCTGCGGCGGATCGTGGAGGCGGGGCGGCTGTAGGTCAGGCCTGCGCGGTCGCCGCCTGCACCAGCGCTGCGACCCGCTCCACCCCGAACACGTATCCCTGCACACCGCACCCCGCGATGACTCCGTCGGCGCGCAGTGAGACGTACGAGTGGTGCCTGAACGTCTCGCGCTGGTGGATGTTGGAGATGTGGACCTCCAACACCGGCAGGCCGTCGCAGGTGTTGAGGGCGTCGAGGATCGCGACGGACGTGTGCGAGTAGGCGCCCGGGTTGATCACGATGCCCGCGTGGTTCAGGCGCGCCTCCTGGATCCAGTCGACCAGCTCGCCCTCGTGGTTGGACTGCCGGAAGTCCACCGTGCCGCCGTGCCCGGCCGCCGCCTTGGCGCACAGGGCCTCGACGTCGGCGAGGGTGTCGGAGCCGTAGATCTCCGGCTGGCGCTGGCCCAGAAGGTTCAGGTTGGGTCCGTTGAGGATCATGATCGGGGCGTTGGCGAGGGTGCGGGGCACGGTTCCTCCGGTCCGTTCAGGTGTGGCGGCCTGTCGAGGACCGCTGCTCAGCCCCCGGTTTATCACGGTGCGCCGACAACGGGGCGGCCCGTACGCTCCCGGCATGACACACCCTGTGCATCCCCCCAAGCCCTCTCCCGGCGACCGCATAGCCGTCATCTCGCCCGGCGCGGCCCTCCCCGGGCTCTTCCCGCGCCCCCACGAACTGGGCCTGGAGCGGCTGCGCAAGGAGTTCGAACTCGAACCGGTCGAGTACCCGGCGACCCGGAAGATGGGTTCGACGCCCCAGGAGCGGGCCGACGACATCCACGCGGCGTTCGCCGACCCCGACATCAAGGCGGTCATCGCGACGATCGGCGGCGACGACCAGATCACCGTGCTGCCGTTCCTGGACCGGGAGTTGATCCGGGCGAACCCGAAGCCGTTCTTCGGGATGAGCGACAACACAAACCTGCTGGCCTACCTGTACAACACCGGGATCGTCGGCTATCACGGCGCGACCGTGATGACGGCGCTCGGACGTCCCGTGGCCATGGACCCGCTGACCGCCGAGTCCCTGCGGGCCGCCCTGTTCACCTCCGGCGAGTACGAACTGCGGCCCGCCGAGCGCTGGAACGACGTCAACCGCGACTGGGCCGACCCGGCGACCTTCGACGCCGAACCGGAGACCCGTCCCGGCAACGGCTGGACCTGGCTGAACGCCGACCGCGTGGTGGAGGGCCCCGGTTGGGGCGGCTGTCTGGAGATCCTCGGCTGGCTGCTGATGGCCGACCGCGAGATCTCCCACGACCTGACGGTGTACGACGGCGGAGTGCTGCTCCTGGAGACCTCGGAGGAGATGCCGAGCGGCGAGGAGGTCTTCCGCACCTTGCGCAACATGGGCGAGCGCGGACTGCTCCAGCGCTTCTCCGCGCTGCTGATGGGCCGCGCGAAGACCTGGTCCTTCGAACACCCCAACAGCCCCGAGGAGGCCGCTCGTTACGCCGTCGAGCAACGGAAGGCCGTCGAACGCGCACTGCGCGCCTACGCCCCCGGGACGATGACCGTCTTCGACGTGGACTTCGGACACACGGATCCACAACTCGTCCTCCCCTATGGAGGGCCGATAAGGGTGGACGGGGTCAACCGGCGCATCACCGTGACGTACTGATCCCGGTCGGCCCCCGCACGCCCCCGTAACGTGCGGTCACCGTGGGTAGTTGAAGCGGCATGCACGACGTACGCACGGTAAGGGCGCCTTCGATGGTGCGGCTGGCCGCCGCCTCGCTCGCGGGGACGGCCATCGAGTTCTACGACTTCTTCGTCTACGGAACCGCGGCCGCGCTGGTTCTGGGGCCGCTGTTCTTCCCGACCTTCTCCCCGCTGGCCGGGACCCTGGCCGCCTTCGGGACATTCGGTGTGGGGTTCGTCGCCCGGCCGCTGGGGTCGGTGCTGTTCGGGCACATCGGGGACCGGCGGGGGCGACGGCCGGTCCTCGTGGTCTCGCTGCTGCTGACGGGGGCGTCGACGGTCGCGGTCGGCTGTGTGCCGACGTACGAGTCGATCGGCACGGCCGCTCCCGTGCTCCTTCTGGTGCTGCGTTTCCTCCAGGGGCTCGGCCTCGGCGGGGAGTGGGGCGGGGCGGTCCTGCTGACCGCGGAGCACGCGCCCGCCGAACGGCGCGCCCTGTGGGCGAGTTTCCCGCAGATCGGCCCCGCGGTGGGCTTCGTCCTGGCCAACGGGGTGATGCTGGCGCTGTCGGCGTCGCTGACGGAGGCGCAGTTCGCGTCGTGGGGGTGGCGGGTGCCGTTCTGGGCGGCCGGGGTGCTGGCCGTGGCGGGGCTGTGGCTGCGTTCCTCGCTCGCGGAGAGCCCGCGTTTCCTGGAGATCGACGACCACGCGCGCGTGCCGCTCGCCGAGGTCGTGCGCGACCACTGGCGGCTGGTCCTGCTGACGGCGGGCGCGCTCGCGGTCGGCTACGCGGTGTTCTACGCGGTGACGACCTGGTCCCTCGCCTACGGGACGGAACGGCTCGGTGTCAGCCGTACCGTCATGCTGGCCTGCATCATGGCCGCGGTGGTGGTCAAGGGCGCTCTGACGCCGGTGGTGGCTCTCCTGGGTGACCGTTACGGTCGCCGGCCGCTGTGCCTCACGGGTTGTGCCGCCGCTGCCGTGTGGATGTGCCCGATGGTCGCTCTGCTGTCGACCGGTGAACCGCTGCTGATGTTCCTCGGCTTCCTGGTGGCGATGATCGCGTTCGTCACGATGTTCGCGGTGATCGCCGCCTATCTGCCGGAGCTGTACGAGCCCCGCGTACGGTGCACGGGTGCCGCGGTCGGCTACAACCTCGGCGGGGTGCTCGGCGGCGCCCTCACCCCGATCGTGGCGACCGCGCTCGCCGAGCACGGCGGGCGGGTGCCGTGGAGCGTGGGCGCCTATCTGACGGGAATCGCGCTGTTCAGCCTGGGGTGCTTCGCACTGCTGCCGGAGACCCGGCCGGTGCCCCGCCTCGTCGCCCTCCCTGCCACGGACTGACCTCCGCCGTGATGGTCAGGGGTTGATCGCCAGCTCCAGATAGGCCGCGAACAGCACCAGATGTACGCCGCCCTGGAGCGGCGTCGCCCGCCCCGGCACCACCGTCAGCGAGCCCACGACCACCGTCAGGGCCAGCAGCACCATGTGGGTGGCGCCGAGACCGAGGACCAGTGGTCCGGAGAGCCAGACGGACGCCAGGGCCACAGCGGGGATGGTCAGGCCGATGCTGGCCATCGCGGACCCAAGGGCGAGGTTCAGGCTGGTCTGCACCCGGTCCCGGCGCGCGGAGCGCAACGCGGCGATGGTCTCGGGAAGCAGCACGAGCAGGGCGATGACCACACCGACGACGGCATGCGGCAGGCCCGCCGCCTCCACCCCGGACTCGATGGTGGGCGAGACTCCCTTCGCGAGGCCGACCACGCCGATCAGTGCCAGGCCCAGCAGTCCCAGGCTGACCCGGGTGTCACGGCGGCTCGGAAGCTCCGCGTGGCCGTCCGCGTCGATGACCTCGCCCTGTCTGGTGACCGGGAGGAAGTAGTCGCGGTGCCGCACGGTCTGGGTCGCCACGAACAGGCCGTACAGGGTCAGCGAGGCGAGTGCGGCAAAGGTGAGCTGGGCGGTGGAGAACTCGGGGCCCGGCTTGCTCGTGGTGAACGTCGGAAGCACCAGGCTGAGGGTGGCCAGTGTGGCGACGGTGGCCAGGGCGGCGCCGGTCCCCTCCGGGTTGAAGACCGCGGTCCCGTGGCGGATTGAGGCACTGAGCAGGCTCAGTCCGACGATGCCGTTGCAGGTGATCATCACGGCCGCGAAGACGGTGTCCCTGGCCAGGGTGGCGCTCTTGTCCCCGCCGTCGGCCATCAGTGTGACGATCAGGGCGACTTCGATGATCGTGACGGCGACGGCCAGCACGAGGGACCCGAAGGGTTCACCGACCCGGTGGGCGATCACCTCGGCGTGATGCACAGCGGACAGAACGGCGCCGGCGAGGACCAGCGTCACCAGCGCGACCACCACACCAGGAAGATCGCGGCCCCACGTGAAGCCGAGCAGGACGACCGCGGCCACCGGCACGACAGCCGTCCACCGCGTCGCGAGCGACCGCAGCTGCACGATCATTCAGCGATCGTCGCAGACCGACACGGGCCCTGCACACGCACACCGCCGCACGCCCGCCTCCTGACGCCGGCCCCACACACGCTCCACCACAGTGCCCCTTTCGCCCTCTGCCCCGCTTCGACCTGGTGCCCCGAAACAGGGCACGTACTCCGGCGCCCGCCGAGCCGCCCTCCGCAGGCGAAGCCCGGCGCGCACACGTCGCTCCGGTCTCTTGGACCAGCGCGACCAGGCATCGGGAACGGTGGCCGGCAATTCGCCGCCGCACCGTTCCCGAGGTGGTTGTTCCTACGTCCGGCGCGGTCAGGCCTCGATGCTGTCCTTGGGAGCGCCTTCGCTCTCCTTCTGCGCCGCCTCGGCCGCCTCCTGCTTCCTGGAGGCGATCAGGCTGGTGATCGTGGTGATGACCAGGACCCCGCAGATCACCCCGAGGGAGACCGGTATGGAGATCTCCGGTACGTGGACGCCGGACTCGTGCAGTGCGTGCAGCACCAGCTTGACGCCGATGAAGCCGAGGATGACCGACAGGCCGTACGAGAGATGGACCAGCTTCCTCAGCAGGCCGCCGATGAGGAAGTACAGCTGGCGCAGACCCATGAGGGCGAACGCGTTGGCGGTGAAGACGATGTACGGGTCCTGGGTGAGGCCGAAGATCGCCGGGATCGAGTCGAGGGCGAACAGTACGTCCGTGGTGCCGATCGCGAGCATGACGACCAGCATCGGCGTCATGATCCGCTTGCCGTTCTCCTCGATCCACAGCTTGGTGCCGTGGTAGCGGTCGGCCACACCGAACCGCTTCTCGGCAGCCTTGAGCAGCTTGTTCTCCTCGAACTCCTCGTCCTCCTCATCGGCCCGGGCCTCCTGGATCAGCTTCCAGGCGGTCCAGATGAGGAAGGCACCGAAGATGTAGAACACCCAAGCGAAGCTCGCGAGGATCGCGGCGCCGGCGGCGATGAATATCGCACGCAGGACGAGGGCTATGAGGACACCGATGAGGAGCACTCGCTGCTGGTACTGCGAGGGCACCGCGAACTTCGCCATGATCAGGACGAAGACGAAGAGGTTGTCGACGCTCAACGACTTCTCCGTGATGAAGCCCGCGAAGAACTCGCCAGCGGGCTCACCGCCGCTGAAGACGAGCAGCCCCAGGCCGAAGAGTGCGGCAAGGACTATCCAGACGACCGTCCAGATCCCGGCTTCCTTGATTGATACGTCATGGGGTTTGCGCCCGATGAAGAAGTCCACCGCGATCAGAGCGGCGAGACCCACGATGGTCAGGACCCACAGGGTCACGGAAACATTCACTGCGCCTCCGGCAGTACGTAACGGCAAATTTCAGCGTCGTCGCTACCGGAGGTCTCTTCCACCCGCGACAGCCGGGCTCCTTCACGCGCCCGGTGCCTGCGGGCCGACGCCCCGGGATCTGGAGTGATCCGTATTGACGGGTACGCCGCAGCAGGTAGGGAGTACTCCCCTCCGTTGGGAAAACAGTACCCCAATCACCAAGGAAAGGTAAAGAGATTGGTAAAAGAAAACCAAAATCCGCAGGTCGGAAGACTTTACGGATGCTTGGTGAAGGTCCTGGACGCCTCAGCGGTTCCATGAGCGACGGGCCGCCGCCACCTGGCTGAGCACCTGCTGGAGCACCTGGCTGCCCTGCGGCACGACCGATGGCTCGTACGTCCACGCATGACCGACCCACGGGTCGGCGAGGTGGTCGTCGGGTACCGGAGTGAGTCGCAGAAGCGAACGCCACAGTGGATCAAGCAGGGGTCCGTAGACCGAGGCGTCCTCTCGGTCGGCGACCAGCATCAGGTGGACCCCGACGGCCGGGCCCTCGTCGGCGAGGTAGCGCAGCTGGGTCACCGCCCGGTCGTCGAACCCGTGCGGGAAGTCATTGACGATCAACAGCTGCTGAGCGGTGTCGAGATCGGGCGGCAGCGAGTCGGCCGCGCCACCACGCACCGCCATCTGCACCAGGTCGACGCGCTGGGTCAGCCGGCCCAACACGTCCGCGACGCCCGCGGCCCCGGCGGCGGGCGGGCCCGCGAGCACCCCGGTCAGTACGAGCGGCGCGAGGGCCTGGGCGCCCGAGCCGGCCGGATCGATGACGTGCACGGCGAACTCACCCGGCGGATGGACGGCGAGCAGCCGGGCCGCGTGGGTCACCGCCGTGTCCATCGCGAGCCGCCGCAGCTCGTCGGAATCGACGAGCGAACCGTCGAGCGCCTCACCACCGCTGTCGATCCACAGGCCCCGCTCCAACGGCAGCCGAACAAGCATCGGAATGCTCAGGTCGGCGCTCTCTGGCAGCCGCAGATCGCCCAGCCGCAGCGCCATGGGCAGCTCCATCGGTACGCGGTAGCCGTGCCAGACGGGGTTGTCCCAGCGTGCGTACGACAGAGGCAGCGCGGGCTCGACGACCTCCGCCTCCGCGACGAGCTGGGAGAGGTCGCGGTCGAGGGCGGCGCGGGCCTGGTCGACGAGCTGCGCGTGCTTGGCGCGGGCGGCCTCCCGGGCGGCATCGCCCTGGCCGCCGATCCGGCTGCGCGGATCCGCCAGCGCCTTGTCGATCTCCTGTTCAAGACGTGAGTCGGCGAAGTCCACCGCACTGCGGTACGCGGCGACGGTCCGCGCCAGGTCCTCGAACATGCCCCAGACCTGGTTGTAGAGCCGCTCGTCCATGGACCACCCGGTCGCGTCGCCCGCGACCGGCCGCGGCGGCTGCCCGGGCTGGGACGGGGGTGCGGTCGGCGGCGCCGGTGGCGGAGCGGAGGTGCGGCGGCTCGGGTGGCTGTAGTTGATCGGTGCGCCGCCGACGGGGGCGGGCGGCTGGGAGGTGGCGGAGGGGCCAGTCTGCGCGGCTTCCCCCGCACGGCCGCCCACCTGGGGCGAAACGTCCGGTTGTCCGGCCTGCGCCTGCGGGTTCTGCGGGTCCTGGACCCCGTACGGCGACGGAGGTTGCGTCGATGCGGCACCCTGGACGCCCTGCGACGCGGAGCCGGCCTGCTCCGGTGTCCCTGGAGCCAGGGGGTCCTGCGGTCCCTGAGCCGCGTAGGGCGACGCGGACTGGGCGGGTGCGGCCGACGTCGTCCGGCGGGTGCGGTCGCTGTCGGGTGTGCGGGGCGGAGGGGGTGCGACCGAGCGGGAGTGTGCCTGGAACACCGCCTCGTTGATGGCGTCCGCGAGCAGGCGCGCCTCGGGAAGGCCCTGGTCGGTGAGGAGTTGGGCGAGGCCGCCGGAGTATCCCTGGCCGATCGCTCGTACCTTCCAGGCGTCCTGCCTGCGGTACAGCTCCAGGGCGACCACCGCCGACTCGGCCTCCAGGCCCGTGATCGTGTAGCTGGCGATCCCGGTGCCGTCGAGGCCGGTGACGGTGACGAAGGGTGCGGCTACGGCGCCGAAACGAACCGGGCCCCCTACCCCGGACGGCAGCGCGAGCAGCACGCTGACCCGGTGCGCGGACTCCGGCACGGCGCCCAGATCCACGGCGAGGCGGTGATCGGCCGCCGCCTGTCTGGAGACCTCCAGACCGGGGAGCGTGGGCGCGCCGGGATGGGCAACCCACTCGACACCATGGACGGTGCCCTGCTCGTCGCCGATCGTGGCCGCGGCCACGATCGGCGTGCCGGCCGAGATCCGCACTTCGAGACGGACCTGCGAGAGCGGATGGTTCTGCCCCCGGACCAGCTCGGCCGTCATCGCCTTCGTCCCCCCGTGTCGTTCTGTTGTTCGTGGGCTGCCCGGGCCCGGTTACAGGTGCGGCAGGATCGCCGGCATCAGGTCCTGGAAGGTGCGGCCATTGGCAGGCGTGCCAAGGGCGGTCATCTTCCAGCCGGCGCCGGCGCGGTGCACCTTCGCCATGATCTGGGCCGTGTACTGCCCGCCGCCGTCCAGTGTGTAGCGGGCCAGTTCGTCTCCGTTGGCCTCGTCGACCAGGCGGCAGAAGGCGTTCTGCACCTCCTGGAAGGTCTGGCCCGTGAAGGAGTTCACGGTGAAGACGATCTGGTCGATGTGGACCGGCACACGGGGGAGGTCGACGAGGATCGCCTCGTCGTCGCCGCCCTGGCCGACACCGCCGACGAGGTTGTCGCCCGTGTGCCGCACAGAGCCGTCGTCGCTCACGAGGTGGCGGAAGAACACCACGTCGACGGGCTGCTTGTCGGCGAACAGCACGGCGGATGCGTCGAGGTCGATCTCCCGCGTACGCGTGCCGAACAGGCCGCGCCGGGGAGCCGCCTGCCAGCCGAGGCCCATGCGCACCGCGGTCAGGGTGCCCCCGTCGTTCTTCTGCAGGCTGATGGCCTGACCCTTGGTCAGATTGACGCTGCCACTGGGTGTTCCACCCTTGGATACGTCCACCACGCGCTGTTCCCCTCTCGAGCCGTCCCCTGTTTCCGCGGGGTCCGCGGATGACCTGAACCCTACGCAGGAGCACTGACAGTGCCGAAGCCTCGGGCGCACTTTGTGTCGGTGTTGCAACACTGCGCGTACGACGCAGGTCGCGGGGGCGGGTCGGGGTGCCCGGCCGGTGCGGAGACCGGGCACCCCGTGTGCCCCGTGCGGCACTCAGGCGATGCCCGCCTCCCTCATCTGCCGCAGCTCCTTCTTCATCTCCGACACCTCGTCACGCAGCCTGGCGGCGATCTCGAACTGCAGGTCGGCCGCCGCGGCACGCATGCGTGCGGTCATCTCCTCGATCTGGTCGGCGAGTTCGGCCGCGGGGCGGTCCGTCGGCACCGTCTGGCCGGCCTTGCCCTTGCCCGCCTTCGCTCCCTTGGCCGCCTTCCCGCCGAGTGAGGGCACCGGTGCCTTGGCGCCCTTGCCGTCCTTCGACTTGCGATAGCCCGAGCCGAGGAGCTGTTCCGTGTCGACGTCCTCGCGGGCGATCTGCGCGACGATGTCGTTGATCTTCTTCCGGAGCGGCTGCGGGTCGATGCCCTTCTCCTTGTTGTACGCGACCTGCTTCTCCCGGCGGCGGTTGGTCTCCTCGATGGCCTTCTCCATCGCCGGGGTGATCTTGTCGGCGTACATGTGGACCTGGCCGGACACATTGCGCGCCGCGCGACCGATGGTCTGGATCAGGGAGGTGCCGGAGCGCAGGAAGCCCTCCTTGTCGGCGTCGAGGATGGACACCAAGGACACCTCGGGGAGGTCGAGGCCCTCCCGGAGGAGGTTGATGCCCACGAGGACGTCGAACTCGCCGGCGCGCAGTTCGCGCAGCAGCTCGATCCTGCGCAGGGTGTCGACGTCGCTGTGCAGATAGCGGACCTGGATGCCGAGTTCCAGGAAGTAGTCGGTGAGGTCCTCGGCCATCTTCTTGGTGAGCGTAGTCACCAGGACGCGTTCGTCCTTCTCCGCGCGCGTGCGGATCTCGTGCACCAGGTCGTCGATCTGGCCCTCGGTGGGCTTGACGACGACCTCGGGGTCGATGAGACCGGTGGGGCGGATGATCTGCTCGACGAAGCCGTCACCCCGGGACAGCTCGTACTTGCCGGGGGTCGCCGACAGGTAGACGGTCTGTCCGATGCGCTTTTGGAACTCCTCCCATTTCAGAGGGCGGTTGTCCAGCGCGGAGGGCAGCCGGAAGCCGTGGTCGACGAGCGTGCGCTTGCGGGACGCGTCACCCTCGTACATGGCGCCGATCTGCGGGACCGTGTTGTGCGACTCGTCGATGACGAGCAGGAAGTCGTCCGGGAAGTAGTCGATCAGGGTGTTCGGCGGGGAACCGGGGAGGCGGCCGTCGAAGTGCATCGAGTAGTTCTCGACTCCGGAGCAGGAACCGATCTGGCGGAGCATCTCGATGTCGTACGTCGTCCGCATCCTCAGGCGCTGAGCCTCCAGCAGCTTGTTCTGCTTCTCCAGTTCGGCGAGGCGTTCGCCGAGTTCCTTCTCGATGTCGTTGACGGCCCGCTCCATGCGCTCGGGCCCCGCGACGTAGTGGCTGGCCGGGAAGACGTACATCTGCTCGTCTTCGCTGATGATCTCGCCGGTGAGCGGGTGCAGCGTGGAGAGGGCCTCGATCTCGTCACCGAACATCTCGATGCGGACGGCCAGCTCCTCGTAGACCGGGAAGATCTCGATGGTGTCGCCGCGGACGCGGAACGTGCCGCGGGTGAAGGCCAGGTCGTTGCGCGTGTACTGGATGGCGACGAAACGGCGCAGCAACTGATCCCGGTCGATCTCCTCGCCGACCTTGAGAGGGACCATCCGGTCCACGTACTCCTGCGGAGTACCGAGGCCGTAGATGCAGGACACGGAGGCGACCACGATGACGTCCCGCCGGGTGAGCAGCGAGTTCGTCGCGGAGTGGCGCAGGCGTTCGACCTCCTCGTTGATCGAGGAGTCCTTCTCGATGTACGTGTCCGACTGAGGGACGTACGCCTCGGGCTGGTAGTAGTCGTAGTACGAGACGAAGTACTCGACCGCGTTGTTCGGGAGGAGTTCCCGGAACTCGTTCGCCAGCTGGGCGGCCAGGGTCTTGTTCGGCGCCATGACGAGCGTGGGACGCTGAAGTTTCTCGATCATCCACGCCGTGGTGGCGGACTTGCCGGTGCCGGTCGCGCCGAGGAGCACGACGTCCTTCTCACCTGCTTCGATGCGCCGAGCCAGCTCGGCGATGGCCGCCGGCTGGTCGCCGCTCGGCTGGTAGGGGCTGACGACCTCGAAGGGCGCCACCGTGCGTTCGATCTCGGAAACTGGCCGCATGACATCCACCGTACGACCACCCACTGACAACGGGTCCTGATCACCGGTTCTGCGGGGTGCGGGAGCCCTGGTGTCCGTGCCTCTGCCGGGCACCCGGCGGGAGGCGTCGGCCGGGGTGCGGGACCGGAGGGTGGGCCGGGATGCCCGGCTTGTTCTCGGCAGCGCGCAGGTCGGGCTTGCCCTTGACCATCAGCGGATCGAACAGAACGACGACGCCGGCCAGCAGGAGGAAGGCCAGAGGGCCGATCATGAGGGGGGCGAGCAGGGTCGCGGGAGAGGCTCCCTCCGGGCTCCCTGGTGCTGTGTGGAGGTGGACCCGCAGGGCGGCCATGCCCGTGTAGTGCATACCGCTGACGGCGAGCCCCATGACGAGACTGGCGCCCACACTCCACAGGAAGCCGCGGATCTGCCCGGCCGCCCACAGGGCCGCGGTGGCGGCCACGACGGCTATCACGACCGAGGCGGCGACGGTGAGCGTGTTGTACTCCAACTTCCCGTGGAGGCGCATTCCGGCCATGCCCAGATAGTGCATGGAGGCGATACCGAGGCCGGTGATGGTGCCCCCGGTGAACAATGCGGTTCCGCTCGCGCCCCGGTAGCCGACGATGAAGATCCCGATGCCGACCATGAGGATGGCGACGCCCAGACTGGCGAAGGTGAGCGCCATGTCGTAGTGGATCGGGGTCTCCTTGACGGTGAACCCCATCATCGCGATGAAGTGCATGGTCCAGATGCCGGAGCCGATCGCGACCGATCCGAGTGCCAGCCACCCTGGTCGCCACGACTGGGCGACCAGCATCGATCTGGTGGTGCAGCGCAGGCCCAGCGCCCCGCCCAGGCAGGCCATGAGGTAGGCCACCAGCGGTGTGACGATTCCGTAGCTGAATCCGTCGACCGTGCCCTGCATGCGCGGCTGCCCTTCCGCCCTGTTGCATCCCGGATTTCCCTGAAATGCCTCCGTGCCCCAGGACCGGCCAGCGGTCAGGGTTGTGGCAGAGAGTATGACTGGCTCCCGAGGGGTCGAACGATTTTCCGGCAAAGAAACACGGCCTTGCCCCACTTGTGCGGCAGGCGTGTGCACACTCGGGCAACTCCGTTCAATCTGTGTCTGTGTCGTACCTTTTTGCCCGCTGTCCCCCCGCTGTCACTCCTGGCCCCTTCGCACCCCTTCCGAGCCGGGCGCCGGGCATTGTCAGTGGTGGGTCGTACGGTGGGGCACATGGACGGCCATGGGTGGGACGAGCGGCGGGAGCCGGAGAAGCGGCAGCGGGTCGTGTGGGCGGTTGTCGGCACCGACATCGGTCCGCTGCTGCTGGCCGCGACGCACGAGGGTTTGGTGAACGTGGTGTTCCACGCCACGGAGTCGGTGCGCGAGAGAGCTGTGGAGCGGCTCGCCTCCCGGTTCGGCGAGCAACCCGTGGAGGAGCCCGGGTCCCCGCTTCTTGCCGAGGCGATACGCCAGTTCACGGCGTACTTCGCGGGTGAGCGGCACGATTTCGAGCTGCCGCTCGACTGGTCCCTGATCTCCGGCTTCAACCGCCAGGTACTGCGCGAACTGGCGTCGGGTGTGCCCTACGGTGCGGTCGTCGGGTACGGCGACCTGGCCGATCGGGTAGGCCGGCCGGGCGCGGCCCAGGCGGTGGGCGCGGCGATGGGCGCCAATCCGCTGCCGGTCGTGGTGCCGTGCCATCGGGTCGTGGAGAGCGGTGGCGGCCTGGGCGGGTTCGGGGGCGGGCTGGAGACCAAGCGGAAGCTGCTCGCGCTCGAAGGGGTGCTGCCCGAGCCGCTGTTCTGAGGGTTTCGGCGGCGGGGCCCGAGGGTTTCATCAAGAGGGGGCCAGTAGTACGAGGGGACAGTCCCGCACGGAAGGGGTTCCGTGCGGGGGATGCCGTGCGGAAGCAGGGGGGACCGCGCCAGTGAGCACATTCCTCGGCCGTGTGAGCGGGCCGCGGTGACCGCCGTCGAGCGGAGCGTCGGCGTGCCCGTGGCGGGCGAGCAGCGGGCCGCGCTGCGTCGTCGAGTCTCCGGAGTGCTCGTCGCGAGTCAGATTCTCGGCGGGCTCGGAGTGGCCACCGGTGTCGCGCTCTCTTCCGTACTGGCCCAGCGGATCAGCGGCACCGAGTCGCTGTCCGGGCTCGCGCCGACCGCGATGGTCACGGGCACCGCGGTGGCCTCGCTGCCGCTGGCGGCGCTGATGACCGCGCGCGGGAGGCGGCCCGGACTGGTCCTGGGGTATCTCGCGGGTGCCCTCGGAGCGGGCGTCGTCGTGGTCGCGGCAGTCATCGGCAGCTTTCCGCTGCTGCTGTGCGGCATGGCCGGGTTCGGCGCGGCCTCGTCGGCGAATCTGGGGGCGCGGTTCGCGGCCGCCGATCTCGCCGAGCCGGACAAGCGGGCCCGGGCCATCTCGAACGTCGTGTGGGCGGCGACCATAGGGGCGGTCCTCGGACCGAACATCGCCGCGCCCGCCGGCCGCAGCGTGTCCGGGCTCGGGATACCCGCGACAGCGGGCCCCTTTCTCTGGGCGGCCGGGATCTTCCTGGTCGCGGCGGCGACGGTGGCCGTCCTGCTGCGCCCCGATCCGCTCCTCACGGCCCGTGCGCTCGCCCCGGCGAAGGAACTGTCGGCCGAGGGCAGGTCCCTGCGGGCGGGCCTCACCGCCGTCGCCGCCTCGCCGCGCGCCAGGCTCGCGCTCGTGACAGTCGCCGGGTGCCACACCGCCATGGTCTCGGTCATGTCGATGACGCCGGTCGCTCTCGGGCACCACGGTGCGAGCATCGATCTGATCGGGCTGGTCATCAGTGGTCACATCGCGGGCATGTACGCGTTCTCGCCGCTCATGGGGCGGTTGTCCGACCGGGTCGGACGGCTGTCGGGCATCGGTCTCGCCGTGGGGCTGCTGGCCTGCGCCGCGTTCCTCGCGGGCACGGCCGGTGGCGGTCACGGCCGCGTCGCTGTGGCGTTGTTCGTTCTGGGGCTCGGCTGGTCGGCCGGGCTGGTCTCCGGGTCCGCCCTGCTCACCGACTCCGTGCCCGAGGCCGCGCGCGCTGCCGCCCAGGGGCTGTCCGACCTCGTCATGAACACCTCGGCGGGCCTCGGCGGCGCGACCGCCGGGCTCGTGATGGCACAGGCGGGCTACGGCTGGTTGAATCTCGCCGCCGCATGCCTGCTGATACCCGTGGGCGCGCTGGCGCTGTTCACACGCGGCGGCCCGCAGCCGGTTCGGAGCGAGCCGGCAGGCGACTGACCCACGAAACCGCGGGGCCCGCGGTGGTCACACGTAGTGCCGGGCCTCGAAGACGTTGCCGTCGGGGTCGCTGAAGTAGAAACTGCGCCTGGCCGTGCCACGGGCCCCGTAGGAGTCGTACGAGAAGTCCGAGACGGGTACGTCCCGTTCCAGCAGGCGACTGCGCAGGGCGTCGAAGGAGTCGGCGGGCAGGGACAGACACACGTGGTTGACGGGATGGCCCGCGCTGTCGGCGGACCCGGGGAGCATGTTCATGCGCTCCACCAGCGAGAACGGTGCCAGGTCGAAAATGGTTTCCTTGTTGAGACGCACGGAGGGAAACGACACCGTTCCCGCGGCGAATTCGGTGATTCTCAGGGGCTCCATGCCGACCGCCTTCTCGTAGAAGTCGGCAGCGGCCAGCGGATCGCGCACCCAGAGGACGACATGGTCGAGACGCGCCGAGTTGTCCGTCATGTACTCCAGACTCGTGGTCTCTTCCCCCGGCCGCAAGGGTTTGACCAGGCGTGCCGCCCGCCAGAGATGAGGGAAGACCGAACGACAGAAAGCAGGCACGTGATGCTGGTGGTGTCCGAAGAAGTACGGGAAGCGGTCGACGCGCGTCGACCCGTGGTGGCCCTGGAGTCCACGATCATCGCGCACGGCCTGCCACGCCCCCGCAATCTGCAGGTGGCGCTGGAACTCGAGGACGTCGTCCGGCAGGAGGGCGCCGTCCCGGCCACGATCGCCGTACTGGACGGGCGCCCCCATGTCGGCCTGGACAAGGAGCAGTTGGACCGGGTCGCGAACGAGGACGGGATCCGGAAGCTGGGCCACCGCGATCTGCCGCTCGCGGTGGCCGCCGGGGCGAGCGGGGCGACCACGGTCTCCGCGACCGCTCTGCTGGCCGCCCAGGCCGGCGTACGGGTGTTCGCCACGGGTGGGCTCGGCGGAGTGCACCGGGAGTGGACGGTGACCCAGGACGAGTCCGCCGATCTGGGACTGCTGGCACGCACCAGGATCACGGTCGTCTGCGCGGGCGTGAAGTCGATCCTGGATGTGCCGGCCACACTGCAGCGACTGGAGACCCTCGGGGTCGCGGTAGCCGGTTTCGGCACCGGCAACTTCCCCGGCTTCTACCTTTCGGACTCCGGGCATCCGGTGGACTGGACGCTCCACACGCCGGAGCAGGTCGCGGACGTGATGCGGGCCCAGGACGCGCTCGACTCCCCGGCGTCGGCGTTCATCGTCGCCAATCCGGTGCCCGAGCAGCAGCAGCTGGATCCGGAGCTCCACGCGCGCGTGCTCGCCGACGCGCTGCACGCGTGCGAGGAGCAGGGCGTGAGCGGGCAGGCCGTGACGCCGTTCCTGCTCGACTACCTGGTGCGGCACACCGACGGTGCCTCGCTGAGCGCCAATCTCGCAGCGGTCCGCGGCAACGTACGGCTCGCCGGGCGGATCGCGGCGGCCTGGGCCGGGGCGTGACCGAGTCGGGCGGGGCGCTGCTCGTCGTCGGGGACGTCATCACGGACATCGTCGCCCGGCACCGGGGTCCGCTTGCGTCGGGGACCGACACGACCGCCGCGATCCGGACCCTGCCGGGCGGTGCCGGCGCCAACGTGGCCTGCTGGGCTGCCCATTGGGGCCGCTCGGAGGTTCGGCTGCTCGGTCGGGTGGGCCTGGACTCGGCCGCCTGGCACGAGCGTGAGCTGACCGCCTGCGGGGTGCGGCCACGCCTCGTCGTCGATCGCGAGGCACCAACCGGAACGGTGATCTGCCTGGTGGACACGGGCTCGGCGGCCGAGCGCACCTTCCTGACCCAGAGCGGTGCCTCGGCGCGACTGGACCCCGACGACTGGTCGGACGAGCTGCTGGACGGTGTCGCACGACTGCATCTCTCGGGCTATCTGCTCTTCTCGCCGACGAGTCGGGCGCTCGCGACGGTGGCACTGGCGTCCGCACGCGCGCGTGGTGTGCCGGTGAGCCTGGATCCGGCGTCGGCGGGGTACCTCGTCGAACTGGGTGTCGACCGCTTCCTGGATCTGGCGGCGGGGGTGGACGTCCTGCTGCCGAGCCGGGACGAGGCCTGTCTGCTCACCGGGTTGCCCGATCCGGCGGACGCGGCGGCCAAGCTGAGCCGCCACGTCCCGCTGGTGGTCGCCAAGCAGGGTGCCGAGGGTGCGCTGGTGGCCCGGTCCGGGACCGTGTGCGCGCATGTCCCGGCCGTGCCCGCGACACCCCGGGACACGACGGGGGCCGGCGATGCCTTCACCGGCGCGTTCCTCGCCACCCTGCTGACGGGCGCCGCGCCCGAGGACGCGGCGGCGCAGGGATGCCGGGCGGGCGCACGCGCGGTGGAACGGGTGGGCGGAAGACCGCCCGTTCTCGGTTGAGGGCCGTTCTCGGTTGAGGGCCGTTCTCGGTTGAGGCCTGTCCTCGGTTGAGGGTCTACCCACAGCGCCCTCGACCGCCGCCGGCGATCAGCCCTTGCGTCCCCACGCCGAGATCATCGGCGCGGTGGCCAGGTCCATCCCGCCCGAGGCGACGTTGGCCAGGTGGCGGTCGATGTCCTGGTCCGTGGCAAGGCCCTCGGCGACGAGCCGGTCCCGGATCTGACGGATCGTCGCGGACTCCAGCGCGTCGCAGGCGGGCGAGGTGACCGGGAAGTACGCGTCGGCCTGTACGTTGCGCAAGCCCGCCTCGCGCAGCAGTCGCGGGAGTTTGCGGCCGTACGCCAGGTCGGCGCCGCTGTCCGCGAGCAGTTGGCGGAAGCTGTGCCGCAGCCGGTTGGCGAGTTGCTGCTCGGGGCCGTGCTCGTCGGGGCAGAGCAGGGGCTGCAGAGCGGGATCGGCGTCCTCGATCAGCAGCCGTCCGCCGGGGCGCAGCGACTTGATCATCGAGCGCAACGCCCTTTCCCGGTCCGGCACATGAACGAGGACCAGCCGGGCGTGCACGAGGTCGAAGCCCTCCCCCGGCGGCTCGTCGACGCCCACGTCGTGGACGCGTACCTCCACCGGCGGCCGGGCGGCCGGGGCGACCCACGAGGTGTCGAGGTCGGTCGCGACGACCTTTCCGGTCGGACCGACCTTCTTGGCCAGCCAGGAGACCACCGAGGTCCCTCCGACGCCGACCTCCCAGCACCGCCAGCCGGGTCCGACACCGAATCCCTCGAGATGCCGGAAGGTCGTGGGATCGAAGAGAGCGGCGAAGGCGTCGAAGCGTTGTCCCGCCTCGGTCTGCCGGTTGTCGAGGAGATACCCGTCGGTTCGCGTCATGGCGAGATCATCCCAGTCATCCGCTTTGTTCGGCCGGGTCGACGCTCCCGCACCGATGAAAGCGAAACGGAACCTTCCGTTCCCACAGGCTTCTCCGGCGTTCACGCGAGGCTGGCAAACTGACGAGCCAGGCGCAAGGTGCGGACAGTGCGGCGCGAGGAGATCCACGCAAGGAGATCCAGATGTCCATGGCAGGGAATCTGCGGAAGGTCACCGCCCTCGGCAGGGTCGGTGACCTCCGTAAGGTGGCACGGCTGGCACGGCGGCGCCCGCTTGTCGATCTGAGTCACCATGCCCGTTCGCCCCTGGGTACCGCGGTCGTGAACTGTGTGGCCTACGAGTCCGGTGTCCGGATCCCGGCCGGCCAGGATCTCGCCGACGCGGTGCGGCGGGTCCGCAAGAGCGACGAGGGCTTCGTCTGGCTCGGTCTCCACGAGCCGACGGACGACGAGTTCGCGGGCATCGCCCAACTCTTCGACCTGCACCCGCTCGCGGCCGAGGACGCGGTCGACGCCCACCAGCGACCGAAACTGGAGCGGTACGGGGAAACCCTGTTCGCGGTGTTCAAGACGGTCTGCTACGTCGAGCACACCGAGCTGACGGCGACGAGCGAGGTGGTGAACACCGGCGAGATCATGGTCTTCGTCGGCCGGGATTTCGTGATCACGGTACGACATGGCAGGCACGGCTCTCTGGGCCCGCTGCGCGAGGGGCTCGAGGCCGACCCTCAGCAGCTCGCCAAGGGGCCGGCAGCCGTACTGCACGCGATCGCGGACCATGTGGTCGACGACTATCTGCATGTCACCGACGCGGTCCAGGCGGACATCGACCAGGTCGAGTCGGATGTCTTCGCAACGAACGGAGCCCGGGCCGACCCCGGCCGGATCTACCAGCTCAAGCGTGAGCTGCTGGAACTGAAACGGGCCGTCGCTCCGCTGCACCGACCGCTGCAGGAACTGGCAACGCGGCCGATACGGGTGATCGACCCGGAGATACAGGCGTACTTCCGGGACGTCTCCGACCATCAGCTGCGGGCCACCGAGCAGATCGCGGCGTTCGACGAGCTGCTCAACTCGATTCTGCAGGCGCACCTCGCGCAGGTCACGGTCGCGCAGAACGAGGACATGCGCAGGATCACGGCGTGGGCGGCGGTGATCGCCGTACCGACGATGGTCTGCGGTGTGTACGGCATGAACTTCGAGCACATGCCTGAGCTGCGCTGGCAGTTCGGCTATCCGTTGGTCCTCGGTCTGATATCCGTCGTCTGTCTGACGCTGTACCGGAGCTTCAGGCGCAACGGCTGGCTCTGAACACGGCCGACCCCGGCACGCACAACCCCTCGCCCGGCGTGGGCGGCCGGGCGAGGTGCGTGCCGGGGAAGGACGGGATCAACGCATCGTGGTCCGGGCGTAGACGCTCTCGGCCCAGGCCGCGATCTGGTCGTCCGTGAGGTGCTGGGCCAGATCGGCCTCGGTGATCATGCCGACCAGACGCTTGTTCTCGATCACCGGAAGTCGGCGGATCTGATGATCCTTCATCTCTTCGAGCACTTCGCTGACATCGGCGCTCGCGTCGATCCAGCGTGGGGTGCCCTGGGCCATCTCGCCCGCGGTGACCCTCGCCGGGTCGTGGCCCATGGCCACGCAGCCGACGACGATGTCGCGGTCCGTGAGAATGCCGCACAGGCGTTCGTTCTCGTCGCTGATGGGCAGGGCGCCCACGTTGAGCTCGCGCATCATCTGGGCGGCCCGATCGAGGGTCTCGTGGGCGGGGATCCACTGGGCGCCGCGGTGCATGATGTCTCCGGCGGTGGTCATGAAGTACCTCCCGGTGCCGGACGGCCGGCGCGGCACGGAGGGCACCGCTAGTCCCGGCGCCCTACATTCTTGCCGCGCTCCGGGGGAAGCGCACCCGGAAGTAAGCGGCTTTCGGCGGCGGGTCCGGGGCCGGGTCAGCCGTTCCAGGCCGGGTGCCGTGGGTCGTCCGCGCGTATCAGGACGTCGGCGGCGGTGGCGGGGTCCGTCTCGCTCTCGTAGCGCTCGAAGGCGGGAAGGGTCCAGTGCTCGGCCTCGGCGGTACGGCGGCGCAGGGCAGCCGGGGAGAGGAGGACGTGGACGGTCAGATCGAACGGGAACCAGTGGCGCAGCAGGAGGGGGCCGTGCAGCAGCAGAAGGCCACCGGGCGGGAGCTCGACGCGGGGGCTACGAGTGGAGCGGTCGGTGAGCGGGTCGCGGAGGTCGGGCAGGACACGGCCGTCGCCGCCGGGCTCGAGGGGGCCGAAGACCTCGCGCCAGAGGGCGCCGGTGTCGAACCAGCCGTCGTAGTAGGCGTCCACGTCCTGGTGGCCGTACTCCAGGCGGAGGGAGGCGGGGCGCAGGAAACCGGCGGTACCGATGGCGAGCGAGGGTCGGCCGCGGACACGCAGCGCCTCGGCCACGCGTTCGGCGAGGTCTCCGGGGCGGGCCGCCGGGGCCCCGTCGAAGGCGATGCGCGGCCAGGGGCTGCCGTCGTCCGGCTTCAGGTCGAGCACACGTTCGGCGAGGAGGTCGCCGAGCCGGTCCCAGGTGATCGGTTCCAGTCGCACACGGTCCATCATGCCGGGTTGCTGTTGGCGGGAGGGAGCGGCGCATGCGCGAGCAGGTCGGGTCCGGCCGGGGATTCCTGGTTGTCGGCGGGAATCAATCACTCATGACAAGGCGCCCAACTCCTCCGCTCCCACCAGGACTTCTCGTCGTGCAGCCGCTCAAGCGGCGGCAGTGTGCCGAGTGCCGGCGAGGGCCGCTGGCACTGCTGGTGCTGGAGGAGGGGGCGCCTCGGTGTCTCGACTGTGCCGATCTCGGGCATCTGGTGTTTCTGCCGAGGGGCGACACCGCGTTGACGCGCAGGTCGCGGGAGGAGAGCGGGTTGTCGGCGGTGGTCGTGCGGTTCAACCGGCGGCAGGGACGCTACGAGCGACAGGGTGTGCTGGTCGAGGAGGCGGGGCTCGCCCGGGCCGAGGAGCGGTGCCTGGCGGATGCGGAGGCACGGCGCCTGCGTCGGACGCGGGACGCGCGGCGGCGGGCCGCGGAGGATCTGCGGTTCACGGAGGCGTTCGCGCGGGAGATCCGCAGGCTGTTGCCGGGGTGCCCGGCGGACCGGGCGACGGAGATCGCCGCGCACGCCTCGGTGCGGGGCAGCGGGCGGGTGGGGCGGAGCGCGGCGGGGCGGGCGTTGTCCGAGGGGGCGGTGATCTCGGCGGTCGTGGCGTCCGTACGGCATGTGGACACGTCGTACGACCTGCTGCTGATGAGCGGGGTCGCGCGGCACGAGGCTCGGCGGCGGATCGCGGGTGCCGTCGAGGAGAGGCTTCGGGAATGGGGGACGGAAACGGGGGCGGATGGGGAGAGGGGGGAGGATACGGCTTCCGGGACGGTTGTCCGGGCCCGGTCGGCGTGAGCTCGGCAGGGGGTCGTGGGCCGGTCGCCCGCAGGGCCGCGTCGTCGAGCAATGGGCATTGTCAGTGGCGGGGGGTTCACTGGTGGGGACGGATGGGGATCGACCTGGGGGACGGCATGATCGATGGGGCGTACTTCGTACTCGTGGTGCTGGGGGTGCTCGGTACCGGGGTGGTGGCCGGGGTGTTCTGCGGGTTCTCGACCTTCGTGATGAGGGGACTCGCCGCGCTGCCGCCCGCGCAGGGGGTCGCGGCGATGCGGGCGATCAACGTCACCGCGCTGCATCCGCCGTTCATGCTCGTGTTCGTCGGGTCGGCCGTGCTGTGTCTGGTGATCGTCGCGGTCACGCTGGTGGTGTGGCCGGACGAGGGTGCGGTGGAGCTGTTGGTGGGCAGCGCGTTGCATCTGTTCGGCTCGTTCGGGCTCACCATGGGCGCGAACGTGCCGCGCAACGACGCCCTGCTGAAGCTGGAGCCCGGTACGGCGGAGGCCGACGCCTACTGGCCCGTGTATGTGCGCGAGTGGACCCTGTGGAACCACATACGCACGGTCGCCTCCGCCGCGGCCTCGGTGCTCTACATCCTTGCCGTCGCGTGAGTCACCGGGCCCGCTCGGCATGCGGGCCGATGAGTCGTATCGTGTCCGGAAGAGAGTGCCGCCCGATGACGCACGGCCCCGTCACGCGTCCGCACGAAGACGGCAAGGACACCGCCATGGGCGATCCCAAGGGTTTTCTCACCACACCACGCCAGGACTGGTTGCGCAGGCCCGTCGAGGAGCGGGTCCGTGACTGGGACGAGGTCTATGTCCCGGGGGCGCTGCTGCCGGTCATCAGCAAGCAGGCCGGTCGCTGCATGGACTGCGGAGTCCCGTTCTGTCACGAAGCCTGTCCGCTGGGCAACCTGATCCCCGAGTGGAACGACCTGGTCTCCCGGGAGGACTGGCGCGCCGCGAGCGACCGGCTGCACGCCACGAACAACTTCCCCGAGTTCACCGGGCGGTTGTGTCCGGCTCCGTGCGAGGCGGGCTGTGTGCTGGCCATCAACCAGCCCGCGGTGACCATCAAGAACGTCGAGGTGGCCATCGCCGACCGGGCCTGGTCGGACGGCTTCGCGCCGCCGCGGCCGCCGGACCGGCTGTCCGGACGTACGATCGCGGTGATCGGGTCGGGGCCCACCGGGCTCGCCGCGGCACAGCAGCTGACCCGGGCCGGGCACACCGTCGCCGTGTACGAGAAGGACGACAGGCTCGGCGGGCTGATGCGGTACGGGATACCCGCTTTCAAGATGGAGAAGCACCACCTTGAGCGGCGCATCGAGCAGATGCGGGCCGAGGGGACCAAGTTCCGTACGTCGACCGCCGTCGGGCGGGATGTCGGGGCCGCCGAACTGCGGTCGCGCTACGACGCGGTGGTGCTGGCGGTGGGGGCCACGGCTTGGCGTGAACTGCCGCTGCCCGGGCGGGAGTTGGCCGGGGTTCATCAGGCGATGGAGTATCTGCCGCTGGCCAACAGGGTGTGCGAGGGGGATCTGGAGGCCTCCCCGATGTCCGCCGCCGGGAAGCACGTCGTCATCGTCGGCGGAGGTGACACGGGGGCCGACTGTCTGGGCACCGCCGTGCGCGAAGGGGCCGCGTCGGTCACCCAGTTGGACATCTACGCCCAGCCCGGCGGGGAGCGCGACGAGGACGTGGATCCCTGGCCGACGTACCCGAAGGTCTACCGGCTGTCGGCCGCGCACGAGGAGGCCCGCGACCTGGAGTCGGCGCCCGCGGCCGATGCCGACGCCCGGCTCTTCGCGGCGTCCACGCTCCGCTTCACGGGCGACGCGGACGGGCACGTACGGGAGCTGCACCTCGTCGAGGTGGACGCGGAGCGTCGGCCGTTGCCCGGGTCGGACCGGACTCTTCCCGCCGACCTCGTGCTGCTCGCCCTCGGCTTCTCCGGACCCGACCGGCAGGACGGACTGATAGACCAGCTCGGGCTCGCCCTCGACCCGCGCGGCACGATCGCCCGCGACGCGGACTTCGCGACGAACGTGCCGGGCGTGTACGCGGCGGGGGACGCGGCCCGCGGGCAGTCGCTGATCGTGTGGGCGATCGCGGAGGGACGGGCGGTCGCGGCGGCCGTGGACCGCCGCCTGACGGGCGGCACACAGTTGCCGGCGCCGATAGGGCCTTACGACCGGCCGATGACCGTGTAGTACGTCCCGTTCCGTCGGCGCCCTGCAAGGGCCGGACCCCGAGAGTGATCCACCTCGGCTCTCTCGTCGCACGGGGGCAGCGGGTGGTCGCTCTGGGTGGCCTTGTTCCCGGCTGCGGGCGAAATCGGCTTCCAGCCAGGAGGAATACGGCCGACGGTAGGATCATTGGCACAGGAGACGGGGCCTCACGGGCCCGCCGCCGATCCTTCGTTCTGCCGTCAGGCGCAGGGCCACCCCTACGCGTCCCCCCTGTTGGCGGTCGGACCTGGAGGGTGTTCTATGACGACGCTCGATGAACGTCACGGCGAAGGCGCACGCGACGGGGACGACCCCCGCGGCGGGGCGGTCCTGGACGTGGTCGCGCGAGACGGCCGCGACACGGTCGGGGTTCACGGCAGAGTAGCCGTCGCCCTGAAGCAGCCCGCCGCCGCTCTTCCCCTGCTCGCCGGTTCCAAGGCGGCGAACCTCGCTCGCGCGGCCGCCGCCGGACTGCCGGTACTGCCCGGATTCGTCATCACGCGCCCGGCGGTCCCGGATGCCGCACCCGACGACCCGCCAGGCACCACGTCCGGCATCCCCACCGGAGTCGCCTCCGCTGTCTCCTCCGGCATCCCCACCAGCGCCTGGCCCGCGCTGCGCCACGCCTGGGACACGCTCTCGGACGGCGGTCGGCGCCCGCTCGTCGTCCGGTCCTCCTCGCCTCAGGAGGACACCGAGGAATCGTCCCTCGCAGGCCGGTTCGCGTCCGTGCTGGACCTACGCGGCTGGGCCGACTTCCGTGCGGCGGTGCGGACCGTGCTCGACTCCGCGCACCGCCCCGGTGAGGCCCCCGCGCCGATGGCCGTGCTGGTCCAGCCGATGCTGACCGCGCGCGTGGGAGGCGTGATGTTCGGCGCCGACCCTGTCGAAGGGCGCGCCGACCGGATGCTGGTGAGCACGGTGCGCGGCGGCCCGGACAGCCTGGTCAGCGGCGAACAGGCCGGGACCGACTACTGGCTGAGCCTGCGTGGCCGCATGCTGCGCACCGAACCGGCGGACGCCGAGCCTCTGCTGGGCAGCTTCGAACTGCGCCGGCTGGCCCGTCTCGCGCGACAGGCCCGCGAGGTCTTCGACGGGCCGCAGGACATCGAGTTCGGGTTCGACGACCACGGGGGACTGTGGCTGTTCCAGAGCCGGCCGATCACCGCGATGGCCGCCCGGCCGCCGCGCGGGGCCCGGCTGCTGGGCCCAGGACCGGTGGCGGAGACCCTGCCGGATCAGCTGGAGCCCCTGGAGGAGGACCTGTGGGTGGCGCCGATGGCGCGCGGCCTCGCCGCCGCGCTCGACATCGGAGGCACCGCTCCCCGGAGGCGGCTGCGCGCAGTGCCGGTGGTCACGGCGGTCGGCGGACGGGCCGCGGCGGATCTGCTGCTGCTCGGCGCCGTCCCGCCCCGGCACCGCTGGCTCGCCCTGCTCAACCCGGCGCCGGGCGGACGCAGGCTCGCCGCCGCCTGGCGGACGGGCCGGCTGGCCTCGGCGCTGCCCGGGCTCGCCGTCGACCTCGTCGCGGACGTCGACCGCCGTCTGGCCGAGACCCCGCCGCCCGCCGACCTGCCGTCGAGCGAACTGGCGTCCACCCTGCGCTGGACGCGTACGACGCTGGTCGCGCTGCACGCCCAGGAGGCGCTGGCCGGTGCGCTGCTGCATGAGAGCCCGGCGAGCGGGGTCGGCGGCAGGACCCGTACGGCGGCCGGTGCCGCCCTCACCGCGCTCGCGGACGCCCGTGACGCCCGCGTCCGGGGGATGCCCGACGAGCAGGTCGTGACCGCCGAACCGGTGGTGCTGGCCCTGACGGCACCGAGCCTGCGTGGACGGAACCGGCTTCCGGCGGTGGCGCCGATTCTTGAGGACGCCCCCGACAGCGCGGCCGGGGCCCCGCGCGCGGGACGTCGTCCCGACCCGGACGGACACGGACGCGGACACGGTCACCCGGCGGCGGTCACCGGCGTGCGCCCGTCCCGGCGGTCTGTCGACCGGCCGGGCGCCACCGCCCCCGTGCTCCCGCCCCGGGAGGCGCTCAGGCTCCGGGTCCGATGGGTGCAGGAGTTGCAGGTGCGGCTCGTGCGGGAGGGGGCGCGCAGGCTGGTCGTACGCGGAGCGCTGGACGACCGCACGCGGGTGGGTCTGCTGCGGTGGCCGGAGTTCATGACCGCGCTGGAGGGCGGGCCGCTGCCCGCGGACGTGCGCGAGCGGCAGCCACTGCCCCCGACCGCCCCGCTGCCGGACGCCTTCCGGGTCGCCGCCGACGGGACCGTGGTCGCCGAGCACCGCACCGGCCCGGCGGGGGGGCGGAGGCCGTGGCGTGTCCGGCGGGCGGGCCGCCGGGACCGCCTGGGACGGCACCGGGACCCCGCCGGCGGACGCGGTGCTTGTCGTACGGACCCTTGATCCCGCGCTCGCCCCGCTGCTGCCCGGGCTCACCGGGCTGGTCGCGCAGACGGGCAGTCCGCTGTCCCATCTCGCCGTGCTGGCACGGGAGTTCGGGCTGCCCGCGGTCGTCGGGACGAAGGACGCCGTGAGCCGGTTCCCGCCGGGCAGCCGTCTCACCGTCGACGGCACCACCGGCGACGTACGCGCCGATGCCGTACGCAACGGCAACGTGCGCACCGACGACGTACGCACCGGCGACGAGACCGGGGCGGGGGCCGGACGATGAGGCGGATCGCATACGTATTCGGCTGGCTGGCCGCCGCCGGGGCGGGCACCTACGTCGTCATCTACCTCTACCGGTGGCAGTGGCAGCGGGCCGTTTTGTGCGGCGTGCTGCTGCTCGTCGTCGAGGTGATGCTGCTGGGAATCACGCTGATCGGGCGGCTCTCGCGGATCGAGGAACAGGTGCGCGAGAGCCGCCGCGGGCAGCAGGAGGTCCTGGCCCGGCTGCGGGAGCCCCCGGCGCGGCAGAGCGCGACGCGGTTCCGCTGGCTGGACGAGCCCGCCGAACGCACGTACGTCTTCGTGCCGGTGCTCATGGTCACCGGGGTGCTGTTGTCCGGGCTCGCGTGGGTCGTGCAGCGCGTAGCGTCGGTCACCGCGAAGCCCGCCGAACGGCGGCTCGCCGATCGCCTGACCGTCCTGGCCGCGCCCGGCCCGGAGGCCGACACCGACCTGGAGGACCTCCCCCCGGTGGGCGGCAGGCGTTCCAGGGGGTACATCGTGCGGACGACGGCCGTGGGGGTCCTCGGTGCCGCCCTGCTCGGCGCGCTCGTCGCCGGGCTCGCCGACCTCACCGAGACCCGCGAGCAGAAGGCGAACGACAGCGCGGCGACCTCCGTACTGGTCCAGGTCGACCTGCGCGGCAGCGGCAGCCTCGTCTCCGACGAGCGGCGTTCGCTCGCCGCGCGCCAGGTCTGGGAGCAGTGCCGGGACTCCACGTCCGTGCCGCTCAACCGTGCGACCCTCGGCGACCTCGGCGACGGGGTGTTCGCCGGTGTGGTCCGGCCGGCGCTCACCGAGCACGACCGCCTGCGGCTGCGCGGCTGCCTGGAGGACGCCGCCCTCGACCGCGCGCACCTCACGGTCGTCGGTATCGGCGACATGGACGCGGACGACGACTAGGAATGCGTAATCGGGGCATTCGGTACTAAAGCGCACCAAATGAGGCGTACGTCACGTAAAGGCTTCGCTGTCAGTGGCCAGGGTTACGATGCAAAAGCGCTGTCGTCCCCTGCATGAACGTACGAACGCGCCCCCGTCCCCAACCCCCCGGGTCATTCATGGCTGCCATCGCCGCTCCCCCGTCCTCGCTACCACTGCCCACCCGTCGTGCGGTCCGCCGCATCCTGCGGATCCTGAGCAGAGTCGTCATCGGCTATCTCGTCCTGTGGGCCACCGGCGCCCTCGGCATCCTGGCGGTGTCGCACTGGGTCAGCGACGAGACGCCGGCGCCGCCCGGCACCCGCGAGGTCCAGGGCGTCCACCACTTCCAACGCGTGGACAGCCAGGGGCGGTTGTGGCGTGGAGCGGCACCCTCGCCCGCCGGTTACCGGGCGTTGGCGGGTCTCGGCATCGCCACGGTCGTCGACCTGCGCGCGGAAGACCTGAACGCGGCCCAGCTCGCCGAACCGCACAAGGCCGGGCTGGACGTCGTACGGCTGCCGATCCGTGACGGGCAGACGCCCACCCAGGGTCAGGTGCAGCGGTTCCTCGATGTCGTCGCCTCGTCGTCCGGGCCGGTGTTCGTCCACTGCGGCGCCGGCGTCGGCCGTACGGGGACGATGGCGGCGGCGTATCTGGTGCAGGCCGACAAGCAGTTGCCGTCGACGGCGGTCCGGCGCAACCTCGCGGTCGGGCCGCCGTCGATCGAGCAGATCTACTACGGGTTGAGCCTCGGCCGGCAGAAGGCCGAGCAGCCGCCGCTCGCGGTGGTGGCGGTCAGCCGGCTCGTGGACGCACCGCGGCGCATGTGGTCGTGGCTGTGAGCCACGCCGCGTAAGCGAGTCAGGACCTGGTGATTCCGGTCCGTACTGCTACCTCCGCAGGCCTGGCGGGCAGGACTGCGAGCAGACGGCCGACCAGGTCTCATACTCCATCCTCGTCGGAGATGACGTACAGCAAGGCGCGTTAACCAAATCAGAATCAGAGGGCTTGACTGAACACAACGGAAGCTGCGGCCCATGAACGGCCGAACCCGACCTCAGGAGAGCAGGAAGTCGGCCTCCCCCGCCTTGGCGCCCTCGATGAAGGCGAGCATCTCGGCGGTGGTGTAGATCAGCGCCGGACCGTCCGGGTCGGTGGACTGGCGGACGGCGATCCGGCCGTCGGCGAGCTTCATCGCCTCCAGGCAGTTGCCTCCGTTGCCACCGCTCCACGGCTTGTGCCAGCCCTCGCTGCCCAGTTCACCGGCGGGCATGCCGTTGTAGATACGGGCGCTCGCCCGCTCGGCGACCCGTTCAGTGGTCAGCTCATTGATTCGCTCGTGGCGTATCCGGACCTTGGACGTCATGCGATCCATGCAGAGATTCAGAGCTCCTTGCGGAGATCGCGAAGGATCTCCTTCGTGCGATGTGCTGTAGCGGACTGAGCCGCCATGCGGTCCATGACCTCCAGGTGGGTGGCCACCTCGCTGCGCGAATCCAGATAGATCGCGCCGGTCAGGTACTCGCTGTAGACCATGTCCGGGAGTTCCGGCACGGCAAAACGGAAAAGCACGAAGGGCCCGTACGTGCCCGGGTGCGGCCCCGAGGAGAAGGGGGCGACCTGGATCGTCACGTTGGGCAGGTTCGTGGCTTCGAGCAGTCTGTCGATCTGCGCACGCATCACCTCCGGGCCGCCCACCGGGCGGCGCAGAACGGTCTCGTCCATCACGACCCACAGCCGGGGCGCGCCGTCACGGGTGAGCAGTCCCTGGCGTTCCATGCGCAGCGCGACATGGCGCTCGATGTCCTCGGGTCTGGTCTGGCCGATGGCACCCGATTGCAGGACACCGACCGCGTATTCCTCGGTCTGCAGCAGGCCGGGGACGAAGTGGGGCTCGTACTGGCGGATGAGGCTCGCCGCGCCCTCCAGGCTGACGTGCATGGAGAACCAGCCGGGCAGCACATCGTGGAACCGCTGCCACCACCCGGGCTGATTGGCGTCCTCGGCCAGCTGGACGAACGCCTCGGCCTCGTCGTCCGAGACGCCGTACGACTTCAGGAGGAGCTGGAGGTAGGGGATCTTGAGGGCGACCTCGGCCATCTCCATACGGCGGACGGTGGCGGGGGCGACCCTGAGGATGCGTGCGGCCTCCTCGCGTCGCAGGCCCGCACGCTCCCGCAGGTCCAGCAGCCGTCGGCCGAGGACGACCTGTCCGACCGTCGGCGCGGACCGCGGTTCGCTCACGCTCCACCTCCATCGAGCACCGGCGTGCGCCGGTGAGGGTTCCTGACAGCCCGGCGGCGCCACCGGGATTCCGTTCGAAGGTTTATTCGAAAACCTACCGAAAGTCCCAACTGGCGCCGCTCCGAGTGCTGTTGCGAGCAGTGTGCCACGCCGTTCCACTCCGTCACACCGCACTCTGCAATTTTCAGAGTGACACTTGCCAAGTGTTCACGGCGGGGAGATAGTGGCAAGCGTGATTCCGTCCCCGCCCTTAGGAACAGACGCCGCCGCGGACCGCTCCGGTCCCGGGGCCGCAGCCGTGCTGCGCCCCGGGACGGCGGCCGAGCGCCGGTTCCGCTTCGAGCTGGCCGCCCATCCGGGCTCGCCCGCGCAGGCCCGCCGCCTGACGCGCGCCCGGCTCACGGGCTGGTCGGTCTGCGAGGACACCTGCGACACAGCCGCCCTGGTCGTCACCGAGCTGGTCACCAACGCCATCGTGCACACCGCGAGCAGCCACATAGTCTGCGAGCTGCACGACGGCGACGACCTGGTGCGCATAGCCGTGCGTGACGAGGGCTGCGCACCCGGTGTGCCCCACCAGTCACCCCAGCGGCCCGACGACGAGCAGGGCAGGGGACTCCTGCTCGTCGAGGCCATGTGCAGGGCCTGGGGCGCCCAGGAACACGGACCCGGCCTGCTGGTCTGGGCGGAGCTCGCCCGAGCGGCGGTCGACACCGACTCCACGGCGCCCCGCGGCGACCTCGGCTGGGGCGCGCCACCACCCCGCCCTGAAACCGTCGGCGACCCGGAACCGGAGCCCGCGGACGACACAGAGGCACACCACGGCCGCTCCGGACACCATGGACGCCACCAGTTTCAGGGCCACGCGACAACGGGGACGGGGACAGAGGCCGAATGGGTGTAAGGGGTTCGTCCACGGGGGCCCGGGTCGTCAGCATGGACACGCTGGTACGCGTGAGGCGCGGCCTGCAAGGTCCGCCCCGTACGGCCACCCCCCTGCGCCTTCCGATACCGGACGGCATGACCGCCCCCCTGGGCTGCGACGCGGTGGCGGTACCCGCGCGCTTCGGCCCGCAGATACTCCCCCGGCTACCCCGCGTGGGCTGCGTCTTCGCGGACGCCAGCCACTGGTGGTGGCTCGTTCCGGCGGACTCCGACTACGCCCTGGAGTGGCCGTCCCCGGCGCACTACGCCACCGGAGCGGTGGTCCGTGACGCCTCGCGTGTCCCGCCCCTTCTGCACCGCCCGCACGACACTCTCCCGTACACCCCGCCGATACCGCTCTACCTCGCCCTGTGCCAGGTGACGGGGACGATCCCGGCGTGGTCGAGGCCGATCAGCGCCTGAAGCCCTCCCCCGAGGGCCCGGCGGCCGCCTCACTCCCCCGCGACAGCGCCCCGGACGATCACGAGGAACGTGTCCGTGGCGAGGTCCATGACGACTTCCGCGGCCAGGCCCTCGAGCCGCCGCGCCTGTGCGAACTCCTCCGCGGGCCAGGAACCGCGCGGCCCGCCGGCGGGAAAGCGTTCGAGCACCTTTCGCCCGTTCACCCTGCACCTCCATGTAGCGCTGATCTCATAGACTTAAACGCTCATCATGGGGAAAGGGCCTCGCCCAGTGACCGTACTGAGACGTAGTTGACACCCGTTCACCGCCAGATGTGAGGATGACCTCACCCTGTTACATCCCTTGTGCCCTTTTTTTCAGGTGGGGTCGTACTCCTGGATCCGCCTGCCGTGGCTCCGGTCGACGAGAGCGGGCAGCCGTTCCGCCAGCTCCCGGACGATTTCCGGCACGTCGAGGGTGAGCAGCTCGCGGTCGCGCATGAGGACACGGCCGTCGACGATCGTCGTACGGACGTCCGAGGAGCGGGCGCTGTGGACGAGGGTGGCGGCGAGGTCGTGCACGGGCTGGGTGTGCGGACCGGTGAGGTCGACGAGGATGATGTCGGCCTTCCGGCCGGGTGCCAGCGCGCCGATCCGCTCGCCGAGTCCCACCGCCCGCGCGCTCTGCAGTGTGGCGTGGCGCAGGGCCTGGCGGGACGTCAGCCAGCGCGGGTCGCCCTCGCTCGACTTCTGGATCAGCGAGGTGAGGGCCATGGACTCCCACACGTCGAGCGAGCTGTTGGAGGCGGCGCCGTCGGTGGCGAGGCCCACGGGAACGCCGATCTCGCGCAGGGCGCGTACCGGGGTGGTGGTGGGCCAGGCGAACCTGAGGTATCCGCGGGGCGCGGTCGCCACGGCCGTACGTCCGTTCGTGCGTGCCAGGACGGGGAGGTCGCGCTCGACGATGCCGGTGCCGTGCGCGATGAGGACGTCGAGGTCGTCGGCCAGCAGACCGGTGCGGGCCAGGATCTCGATCGGGGTGAGGCCGTGCCGGGCGAGGCTGGCGTCGGTCTGGTCGCGGTTCTCGGCGGCGTGGAGGTGCACGGGAAGCCCGTGCTCGCGGGCGAGGTCCGCGGTGGCGGCGAGGTCGGTGTCGTCGACGGTGTACGGGGCGTGCGGGGCGAGGGCCGTGGTGACGCGGCCGTCGGCGCCGCCCCGGTGCCGCAGCGCGAACTCCAGCGACCTCTCCCGCCCCTGGGGCCCCTGCGAGGAGAAGTACGCCTCGCCGAGATGCGCCCGCATCCCGCACTCCTCGACCACCGCGGCGACGGTGTCCATCGAGAAGTAGTGGTCGGCGAAGCAGGTGACACCGCCCCGGATCATCTCGGCGCAGGCCAGCCGCGCACCCAACTCCACGTCGGTGGCGGTGAGGTTGGACTCGATCGGCCACACGACGTCGTTGAACCACTCCTCGGTGGGCAGGTCCTCGGCGATCCCGCGCAGCGCGACCATCGGGGCGTGCGTATGGCAGTTGATGAGCCCCGGCATCGCCAACTGCCCACGCGCGTGGATGCGTTCGACGGCATCAGGAGGTTCGACGCCCACGCCGATCGCCTCGATGATCCCTCTGCGTACGACGATCGAGGCGTCCTCGGCGAACTCGATCCGCCCGTCGCCGCCGGAGTGGAGGAGGGCGGTGCAGCCGGTGATGACGAGGTCCGCGGGAGCAGCGGGAAAAGGCGTCATACGGCCACCGTACGACGGGCTGTGGCCGGTGAGCGGCGCGAACCGTGAGAACCGGGACGGGCGCCGGGCGGCGTCAACCGGCGAGTGACGTCCCGTCCACCCCCGGTACCCGCATCCGGGTCCGCAACCCGGCGCGCTCGCGCCGCTCGGTGAGTTCGTCCAGGAGTTCGGTGAGGTGGTCGCTGTGCCGGCGGGTGAGGTGTCCGGTGTCGTCGAGGTGGACGGCGCAGGCGGTCGCCGTGTCGACAAGTCGTTCGAGGGTGGCGGCGACCTCCTCCGTCCCCTCTGTGTGCCGTGCCAGGGCGGGCAGTTCGGCCGCGGAGTGCGCGATGGCCGTACGGGCCTCGGCGAGCGCGCGATAGGCCTCGCGGCGCAGCATCCAGCGCGCGTGCCGGTCGTCCGAGCCGCTCAGCACATGCTGGAGGTACGCCTGAGCGGCCTCGGCGGCCCGTGCCAGCCGCGCCCGGACGCCTCCGCCGCGCTGCCCGGGCATCGGGAGATGTCCGACGACGAGTACGAGGGCACACGCGACCAGCGTCTCGAGGATCCGGCTCCACGACGCCTGGGGTTCGCCGCCCACCATCACGAGGGCGAGCACGAGCACCGTGACGACGGCGGTCTGGGCGGCGAAGTGCCGGGTGGCGACCGGGATCAGCGCACCGCTCACGGC
The DNA here is from genome assembly GCF_040644035.1 of Streptomyces sp. NPDC047042. Lineage (NCBI taxonomy): Bacteria > Bacillati > Actinomycetota > Actinomycetes > Kitasatosporales > Streptomycetaceae > Streptomyces > Streptomyces sp. NPDC047042. Next base: position 156,714 of record NZ_JBEYVP010000015.1, read on the forward strand.
GACGAGCGCGACAAGCCCCTCGGGGCGTGGCAGTACGGCGGCGAACCCGGCGAAGACGACGGCCCCAAGAACGGTCCCCGCCGCCCGGCACAGGACGCGCGAGACGAGCGGCCCGAGGTCGGGCTTGACCAGGAAGACGGCGGTGGCCGGAATCCAGTACCAGTGGGCGTGGTGCGTGGCCTGCGCGACGGCGGCCCCGGCCCCGAAACAGAGCGCCACCCGCAGCCCGTACTCACGCCCGCCCGCGTCGACGGCTGTGCGCAGCAGGGCGGCGACGGTACGGCGCCGCGTGTGCAGGTCGTGCGTGTCGCCGCCCCGGTCGAAGGCGTCGGCGGCGTGCAGCAGGGCGTCGTCGAGGGCGCGCAGCCCCGGCGCGGAACGGGCGGGGGCGGGCAGCGGCCCGGTGTGCGTGTTGGTGCGTACGGCGGCGGCGAGTCGCCGGGGCCCTTCCGCCACGCGCGCGTGGAGGGCGTCCCCGGCCCAGGCGAGGGCGGTCGCCGCCTCGGCGATGGGCAGCGCGGCGGCGTACTGGGTGCGCAGCCGCCGCTCGTCCGCCGAACTGGCGTACTGGCGCAGCCGGGGCCCGCCGAGGGCGTCCTGGGCGTGGTCGAGGGCGGCGGTGAGGGCGACGCGGCCTGGGCCGGCCTGGTCCGTGCCGGCGGCGTCGAGGAGGTGGGCTATCGCGTCGTACACGGCGGCCACGGCGGCCCGTTCACCGTCGAAGCGGAAGTCACCGGCGCCGGAGCCTGGGGTGGGGAGCGCGAGACGCAGGACCAGTAGCCAGCCGGCGCCCGCGACGAAGAACAGCGCCCGTTGCCAGCCGGGCTCGGGCAACGGCATCCCGGCCCCGATGGCGGCGGCGACGAGCAGTTGCGTACCGGCGCCGGACGCGACGGGCCCGATGGCGCTGATGCCGCCCGCGAGGAGTCCGAGGCCGGTGAGGAGGAGGGTCAGCGGTACGGCACCGAACTGCTGTCCGGCGTACGTCCCGACGATCAGCCCGAGGGCACCCGCCGACGCGGGCACGCCGAGCCGCCTGACGGAGGAACGCCGGCTGCCCGGCCGGTCGTTGATCCCGGCGAGCATGGCACCCAGCGCGGCGAGGACACCGAGGGAGGTGCGGTCCGCCAATACGCCGACCAGCAGCAACGGCCCTGCGGCCAGCGCACCCCGGATCACCGCGTTCCAGGGCACGGGGCCGCGCTGGGCGCGCAGCGCGTGGGCGAGCCAGGGCGGCAGGGCGAGACGCGGGCGCGGACTGCTGGGGCGGGACACAGGGCTCCTGTCGGGCGAGGGCGGGGGTGCGATGCCTTCGGGCGACGATGGCCGGGCTGTGCTCCAGCGTAGATCGGGGCGGTGGAGGAAACGGGGCGCTGGTATTTCGGGGATGTGACGGTCGCCGCGAAAACCGCGTTCTTTATGAACGCAACAGGAGCAGGGCGCAGGGCTGAGACAGGGCCCGGGGCGATTGTCAGTGGTGGGCGCTTCAATGGGAGGTGTCGTCACAGAGCGTGACGATCGAGCTACGGGGGAGGTGGCCATGGCCTGCCATGCCGGCGATCGGGGCTACGGGGAGAGCCACGGACAGCAGGACGATCAGGGGTACGAGGAGGAGGACGGGCAGCGGTACGTCACATTGGCGGGACTGCGGACTCGCGGGTGGACCGGCGGGATGGTGCACCGGCTGCTCGGGCCGCCGGACCGGCTGAGTGTCAATCCACGGTTCAGGGCGGCGCCGCAGGTCCGGTTGTACCGCGTCGAGCGGGTCGAGGCAGCCGAGCGGACCGACGAGTTCCAGCGGGCGGCGGCGACTTCGGCCCGGCGGTCGGAAGCGGTGCGCGACACTGTGCGGCGACGGCGGCTGGAGGTCCTGGAGCGGATCAGGACCGAGCCGATCGAGGTACCGCGCCTGGAGCCGGGCAAGCTGGCCCTGCGGGCGGTGGAACACCGGGCACGCCGGGAGGCGGCGGCCGACGGCCCAATCGAACCGGCCGGCGGCAACTCCGCACCTGACACGGGTCGCGTCGGCCGAGCCACCCTCACCCCCTGGAAGGTCGAGTATCTGAGGCACCGCATGAGCCACTACGACCAACTCCTGGACGGCCTGCCGGGAGGCGAGCGGGACTCCGGCCGGGCCGAGGCCGAGGAACTGCTGCGCCGACGGATCTGCGCGGCCATCGCCGAGGCGTACCCACCGCTTGAACAGGAGTGCGAGAGGCAAACACGCGATCAATGAGCGGGTCCATCGCCAAGGTGAACCCCCGGATGAGATCCCCTCCCGGACCGGACAGACACACCACCCACGTCCCTACGCTCCGGCCATGGAAGATGATCTCGCCCAGCGCGTGCACGAACGCCTGACGGCATGCCCCGGCCTGCGCGCGGTCGGGCCCGCCGAAGAGCACCGGTTCGAACTCTGGGACCTGGCCTCACTCGCCGAGGGCGCCCTCGGCGAGTGCGCCGACCCGGACTCGATCACGGTCGCGCACGAGAAGCGGTTACGCCTGCGGCTCGGGGCGTCCGGACGGGAGTACGAGCACAACGACGACTACCGCAGGAGGTACTGGATCTGGGACACCGCCGAAGACACGCGGTACGGACGGCCGAAGGGGCCGCTCGGAACCGTCGCCGTGGACACCTGGCCGAGCGGGGTGGGCTCGCTGCGCGTCTCGTCGCTGTACGTCCATCCCGTGGCCCGGCGGCGCGGCCTCGCCTCGTCGACGCTGGACACGGTGTACGAGGCGTGCCGCGCCGAGGGCCTGCACGGCTTCCGCCTCGACACGTGCTGGACCTGGCAGCGGAGCGTTCGCTACTACCTCAACCGGGGCCTGTGGGTGACGTCGTGGAAGCACGCGCTCGGACTCGCCCGGCTGTCGTATCTACCCCGGTACGAAGTCAGGGACGACAAGGGCGAGTTGACGTTCCTGGTCACGTCTCCGGATGCGCGCACGCCTGGCGACCCGGTCCCGCTGCTCATCGCCGACGCGGTCGACGGGCGGCTGCGCCTGCGGGAGACCGAGCACTATGCCCGTACCCGCGATGAGCTGAACGCCGTCCGGTACTACGCGCGGTCGACGCTCGCGCTGCATCTCGCGGTGCGTGGGCTGCCGTTGGTGAGAGGGGAGGAGGAATGGGCCGAGGCGGTCTCGGGCCGGTGGTGCGACATCGGCGACCCGGAGGGGCTCGCGCAGAAGATCGAGATCTTCGAGCAGGTCGCCCGCGACGACGGCTGGCGACTCACGGGCCTGTACGACCGATAGGAAATCCGGGTGCACCGCCTCCCGGTACTGCGCATGATCGGTAGGTCGTCGGTGGGCAACCCATGCGCCCGCCCTCGTTTTCACTGTCCCGTCTCCCGCTTCTCGCCTCCCGCCGCTCTCCAGGAGTCCGCCGTGATCAAGCGCGTCACCGTCCCCGGCCTGTTCCCGCCGCCCGTCTACTCCCACGCCTCCGTCGTCGAGGCGGGGACGCGTCTCGCGTTCCTCGCCGGCTCTGTGCCGCTCGACGCACATGGGCGGATCGTCGGCGTGGGGGATCCGGTGCGGCAGGCAGGGCAGGTGATCGCCAATCTGGGCGAGCAACTGCGGGCGGTGGGCAGTGACTTCGCGCATGTCCTGTCGACCGACGTGTACGTGGTGAGCGGCGAGCCCGAGGTGCTGTCCGCCGTCTGGAAGGTCGTCGAGGCCTCTGGTCTGTCCGCCGGACCTCATTCGTCGACCCTCCTCGGAGTGGCCTGCCTCGGCTACCCGGGCCAGTTGGTGGAGATCACGGCAACGGCCGCCGTCCCGAAGATCGCCCTCCGCCGTGCGGTGGCCGGCGATGCCCGCGCCGCGGCCGACGTGCTGCTGCGGTCCAGAGCCGTCGCCCTGCCGACCGTCGCCTGGCCGAAATCCGACGACGAGGTCCGTGACTACTTCCGGGACGTGGTGGTTCCTCACCGCGAGACCTGGGTCGCGGAGGCGTCGGACGGGGGCGGGATCGTCGGCGTGATGGTGCTCGACGGCGACAAGGTGTCCCAGCTGTACCTGCACCCGGAGTGGCGTGGGCACGGCATCGGTGATCTTTTCGTCGCCCTCGCGAAGGAGCGCAGCCCTGGCGGACTGTCCCTGTGGACCTTCCAGGTCAACAAGCCCGCCCACCGCTTCTACGAACGGCACGGATTCGTCGCCGTCGAGCACACGGACGGCAGCGGAAACGAGGAGCGGGAACCGGATGTGCGTTACGCCTGGCGACCTAACCAAGGGTGAGGAGCCCCGCTCTCATTCCCCGCTCTCATTCCCCGCCCTCACTCCCCCGGCCGCCCCCAGCCCCGTCTCTTGGGCAACGGCTTCGCGTACCCGCCCGCGCGGCTCGTCGTCAGTCCCAGCGCGACCAGCGACTCGGCCAGCTTGACCGCCGCTCCCACCCCGTCGACCACCGGCAACCCGAGTTTCTCGCCGACCGCCCGCTGCAGGCCGGTCATCCCCGCGCAGCCCAGGACGAGTACCTCGGCCCCCGCCGCGACCGCCCGCTCGGCCGCGGCGACGAACGCCTCCTCGGTCCGCCGGTCGTCGCCCAGGTCGAGGACGCCAAGGCCGGTGCCGACGACGGCGGCGCAGTTCCGGCCGACGCCGGCGGTGTCGAGGCTGTCCTCGATCTGGCCGCACGACCGCTCGAGGGTGGTGACGACCCCGTACCGCCGCCCGAGCAGACAGGCGAGGTGCGCGGCGGCCTCGGTGATGTCGACGACGGGTACATCCACCAGCTCCCGTACGCCTTCCCGCCCGTGCTCCCCGAACCCGGCCATGACGACGGCGTCGTACGGACCCTCGTATGTGCGCAGGGTGTCGAGGACGGCGGCGGCCGAGAGATAACTGTCGAGCCAGCCCTCCGCCGACTCGGGTCCCCACGCGGGGGTGAGACCGCGCACGGTGGTGCCCGGGCCTGCGACGGCCCGGGCACCTCGTACGATCTCCTCGGTCATCTCCTGCGTCGTGTTGCAGTTGGTGACGACGATCCGCACGTTCAGCCCGCCACGGAAGTGCCGGAGGCGGGAGCGGACGGCTCGTCGGAGAGGGCCGCTGCCCGCTCGTCGCGGCACAGGAGCGCGTACAGCCCCGCCGCCAGCGCCGTACCGATGAACCACGAGTACGGGGCAACGTCGCTGAAGTCCTTCACCAGGGCGAGTACCGCCGCGACGCCGGCCGCGGGCAGAAAGGCCCACAGCGCCTTGGGGTTGACGCCCTTGCGGTAGTAGTAGCGCGATCCGGGCTGGGCGTTGAACAGTTCGTCGACGTCGACGCGGCCCTTCTTGACCCAGAAGTAGTCGAGCATGATCACACCGAACAGCGGTCCCAGGAAGGCGCCGAGGCCGCCGAGGAAGTACTGGACGACCGTGGGGTTGGAGAAGAGGTTCCACGGGGTCACCACCAGCGCGGCGACCGTGCTGATCATGCCGCCGACCTTGAAGGTGATCTTCTGCGGCCAGACGTTGGCCAGGTCGTAGGCGGGTGAGACGAAGTTGGCGACGATGTTGACGCCCATGGTGGCGACGGCGAAGGTCAGGGCCGCCAGTACCAGCACCCAGGTGTTGCCGACCTTGGCGACCAGCTCCGCCGGGTCGGTAATGGCCTCACCGAACACCTCGATCGAACCGGCGGTGACGATGACCGAGACGATCACGAAGGCCGTCGAGTTGAAGGGCAGCCCCCAGAAATTGCCGCGCTTGACGGTCTTGTAGTCGGGCGCGAAGCGCGAGAAGTCGCAGAAGTTGAGCATCAGCGTGCCGTACGTGGCGAGGATCAGCCCGATCGCGCCGAACCACTGCCGCCACTGCTCGCCGACCGACACCGGGTGCGGAGTGGAGGTGAGCGAGATGCTCCAGCCGGCCTTGGCGAGGATCCAGACGGCGAGCGCGATCATGACGAGCCAGATGGCCGGCCCGCAGAAGTCCTGGAACTTCCGTACGGACTCCATGCCCTGGCTGATGATCAACGCCTGGATCAGCCACAGCGAGACGAAGGACACCCAGCCGAGCGCGTCGAGCCCGAGGAAGGAGCTGTGCGTCCAGGATTCGAGGCCCGGCCAGGCCGCGAGCAGCATGACGTTGACGGCGACGGATGCCAGGTAGGTCTGGATGCCGTACCACATGATGGCGATGACAGCCCTGATGAGGGCGGGGATGTTGGCACCCCAGACGCCGAAGCTGATCCGGCTGACCACGGGGAACGGAACGCCGTGCCGCTGGCCGATCTTCCCCATCCAGTTCATGCCGACGTAGATGATCACGAAGCCCACGAGCAGGGAGGTGAAGATCTGCCAGACGTTCATACCGAGGACCAGCAGGCCCGCCGCGAAGGTGTAGTTGCCGAGGTTGTGGACGTCGGACATCCACATCGCGAAGAGGTCGAAGACCTTCCAGTTGCGCTTGCCCGCGGGCGCGAGGTCTTCGTTGGTGAGCCGGGGATCGGGGACGAAGGCTGGGGTGGTGCCGATGGCTTCGGCTCTGTCGGCGAGGGACACGGGAGCTCCATGGGCGAGGGGACGGGGCGGGAGAGGCGGGTTGCAGCGGAGGCGGGGCGAGCGGGGGGCGGAGGAGAACGACAAACGGCAGCAGACCGCAGCAGAGTAGATCGGAACGGGGCCAGCTGCGCCATGTTTGGTATACCAAACTGCGCACATGCTCCTCCCGTCAAGAGTCGGGTCCGATGTCCGCTCTGTTACGGCTCCGTAAATCACGCCCGGGTCGGCGAAGATGGGCCCATGACGAAGATCGAACCGCTCGGAGCGGTGCGCGAGCGCGTCCTGGCGGCCCTGCGCGAGGAGATCATCGCCGGTCGGCTCGGCCCCGGCGACCGACTGGTCGAACGCGAACTGGCCGAACGCTTCGGGGTGTCCCGGGTCCCCGTCCGCGAGGCGATCCGGGCCCTGGTCGCCGAGGGCTTCGTCTTCTTCGAGACCCCGCGGCGCACGGTCGTACGCCGCCTCACCCCGACCGACGTGGCCGAGCTCTTCGAACTGCGCGAGGCGTTGGAGGTCTACGCGTCAGGCCTCGCCGCGTCCCGCGCGACCCCGGCGGACCTGGCCGAACTCGCGGAACTCCTCGACCGGGCCGCCGCGGCGACGGCGGCGGACGACGCGGAGACGATCACCGACGTCAACACCCGCTTCCACGACCGCATCCTGGCCACGGCCGGCAACAGCCTGCTGATCTCGGTCATGGAACCGGTCGACGGCAGACTCCGCTGGCTCACCCGCCGAAACGAGGAGTGGCCCCAACTCCTCACCGAGCACCGCGAGTTGTACGACGCGATCGCGTCCGGCGACCCGGCGCGGGCCCGCGCCCACGCACTGACCCACGTCCAGGCCAACCACCGCTCGACGGTACGGCACCTCTTCGGAACGGAGGGCGAGCTGTGAGCGCCCGTACGGTGATCGGCGCCGCCCGCACCCGCCCCTGCACCCTGATCGTCTGCCGTGGCTGCTGTTGCGGCGACCCGCGCAAGTACCCCGGCTACGACCACGACTGGCAGCTGGAGCGACTGCGGGCGGCGGCCACGGCCTCCGCCGGCCGCCTCGCGGTCCGTACGACGGACTGCCTCGGCCCCTGCGACCAGGCGAACGTCATCGTCGTACAGCCGTCGGGCGAGGGCCGCAGGCGTGGTGGGAAAGCCGTGTGGATCGGCTGGTCGATGGGCGACGACTGCACCGACGAGATACTCCGCTGGGCGGAGGCGGGTGGCCCCGGCGTGGCCCCTCCCCCGGCCTCGCTGGAACTCCAGTTCATACAGTCGGCGGGCGAACGCACCCGCGCCCGCCGCCGTTAGAGGACCGGCTACGGCTGACCGCCGCCCCCTTACGGCTGGGCCGGCTCAGCCACGGGCGGCGTACCGGTCCGTGGCCGCCACCAGCTCGTCCACCATGCCCGGCGCTCCGGCGTTGTGGCCCACCTCGTCGACGACGATCAACTCGCTGCCGGGCCAGGCGTGATGGAGCCGCCACACCGTGCCGAGCAGATTCCCGGGATCGAGGCTGCCCTGGACGAGGGTGCCGGGGATGCCTTTGAGCAGGTGCGCGTCGCGCATCACGACGCCGTGCGCGCCCTCGTTCCCTTCGCCCAGGAAGTGGTCGCCGCCCCAGTAGTGGGTGACGGTCCGGGCGAAGCCCATGCGGAACACCGGGTCCTCGTAGCGCGGTACGGAGCGGGGCGGCGCCGGGATCATGGCCGTCTCCCAGTCGGTCCACGCCCGCGCGGCGCGCTCTCGCACCTCTGGGTCGGGCGACTCCAGCAGCCGGTTGTACGCGGCGGCCAGATTCCCGTCCCGCTCGTCCTCGGGCACCCCGGCACGGAATCGCTCGAACGCCTCGGGGAACAGATTCCCCAGTCCTCTGGTCAGCAGGGCCACTTCGGCGTCGGAACCGGTCGCAACCGCGGTGAGCACCAGTTCGGACACGACATCCGGATGCGTCTGGGCGTAGCGAAGCCCGAGCACCGAACCCCACGACACGCCCCAGACCAGCCACCGCTCGATCCCCAAGTGCCGCCTCAGCAGCTCGAGATCGGCCAGGATATGGGCCGTCGTGTTGACGCTCATATCGGTGTCGTAGGCGCTCGCGTGCGGCGTCGAACGCCCGGCCCCACGCTGGTCCAGCAGCACGATCCGGTACTCCGCCGGATCGAAGTACCGGCGGAAGTTCGCGCTCGCTCCCGACCCCGGCCCACCGTGCAGCATCACCGCCGGTTTGCCCCGCGGGTTGCCGCAGACCTCCCAGTAGACGCGGTTGCCGTCGCCGACCTCCAGCATGCCGTGGTCGTACGGTTCGATCTCCGGATACAGGCCCATCGGGGCAACGTAACGCGCCCGCGCCGGTCCGGTCCCCCCATTTTCCGCGCAGCCGCTCCCGCTACCGGTGGGGCAGGCCGGCGGCGCTCGCCGCGTCCCGCAGTACGTCCTGGAGCATCGCGGGTGTGAGGCGGCCGGTGAAGGTGTTGCGCTGGCTGACGTGGAAGCACCCGAAGAGCCGCAACCCGCCGCCGAGGGTGACCCGCGCCCCGTGCCCGAAGGCGGGGCGCGGACGCGGCACGCTCCAGCCGGCCGCGTCGAGGGCGGGCAGCGTCGCCTGCCAGCCGAACGCCCCGAGCACCACCACGGCCCGCAGTGTCGGCCGGAGCAGTTCCAGCTCGCTCAGCAGCCAGGGCCGGCAGGCGTCCCGCTCCTCGGGCGTCGGCTTGTTGGCGGGCGGGGCGCAGTGCACGGGCGAGGTGATGCGTACGCCGTACAGGTCGAGCCCGTCGTCGACACTCACTGATGTGGCCTGCGACGCCAGCCCCACCTCGTGCAGCGCCGCGTACAGCACGTCTCCCGAGCGGTCCCCGGTGAACATCCGCCCGGTCCGGTTCCCGCCGTGGGCAGCGGGCGCCAGTCCGACGATCAGCAGCCGGGCGTCCGGCGGCCCGAACCCGGGCACCGGTCGCCCCCAGTAGTCCCAGTCGGCGAAACCGGCCCGCTTGGTACGGGCGACCTCCTCCCGCCAGGCGACCAGCCGGGGGCAGACCCGGCACCCGGCGATCCGCTCGTCGAGCAGGGCCAGCGTGGTCGGCCCGGTCAGCCCGGTTGCCCCGGTTGCCGGATCACTGGTGTCCATGCGTCCACGGTAGAACGGCGGAGAGGAACGCCGCCGCGACCGGAAAAACCCGTCCGGTCCGCCCGATCCGGCGTACTAAGGTCGGGGGCATGGCATCTGGCAGGGCTTCCGAGGGCGCGAACACCGAAGACGGCGCACGGGTGGAGAACGGCACGCGGGCCGAGAACGGCACGCACGTCGAAGATGGCACCGCCGCCGGGACGGCGCCGGCCTCCTCGGCAGTGGCGGCGGCGGACGCAGCCGGTCCCGCGAGCGGTGAGACCGTCCGCATCGACAGCTGGATCTGGTCCGTACGTCTGGTGAAGACCCGCTCCATGGGCGCGACCGCCTGCCGAGGCGGCCACGTCCGTGTCAACGGCGAGCGCGTGAAGCCCGCGTACTCCGTGCGCGTCGGCGACGAGGTACGCCTCCGCCACGCGGGCCACGAACGGATCGTCGTGGTGAAGCGCCTGATCCGCAAGCGGGTCGGGGCGCCCGTGGCCATCCAGTGCTACGTCGACAACAGCCCTCCGCCGCCACCCCGCGAGGCCGTCGCACCGGCCGGCGTCCGCGACCGCGGCGCGGGCCGCCCGACCAAGCGGGACCGCCGCGAGATGGAACGCCTACGAGGTGTCGGCGGACCCGGCGACGCCTCGTAGGACGGCCGCCGGGCCCTCCCCGGAGGGCGGGCCCTCATGCGTCACACCACACCTTCTACGCCTGGCGCCGCACCAGCCGCAGCAGATCCGCGTTGTGCCCTCGGCGGGCCCAGGCTATGAGCGTGAGCGGCACCATGAGGATCACCGGTGTCGCCGCGTACTGCCCGTCGAAGACGGTGACCTGCACGACGAACGCGCCGACCATCAGCGCGCTCAACGCCATCGCGGCCACCGACTGCAGCACCGGGATCAACAGGGCGACGGCTCCGGCCAGTTCGAGCAGGCCAATGGTGTACATACCCGCGCTGCCCCAGCCGATCCTGTCGAAGGACTCGGCGGCCGACGGGTGCGCGATCAGCTTGGGCAGCGCACTCGCGAAGCCGTAGAACAGCGCCAGCACCACCTGAAGCGCTCGCAGTGCGATCCAGGCGCGCCGCGCCCGAGCGGACCCGGCCCCTGACCCGGTGGCAGTGCCGTGAGTGGTGGAAACGTCGGAGCCGGCGGTGACGGTGAGGGACGTGGTGGGGGCGGGGGCGGTGGTCTCGGACATGGAAGTCTCCCGTGTGAGCGGTTGGGTTGCTTTCGCAGAGGTAGACCGACCGTCGCCCCAGAACTCATCGCCGCCCGGCGGTACTTCTCAGACCGGCCGCAGTGCCTGGTGCGGCCCGCTCGGGAGCTCCACCTTGACCGTGTCTCCGGGGCGCACCTCACCCCCTTCCGTCACGACGCTCATGATTCCGGCCTTGCGGACGACGTTCCCGGCGGCGTCCCGACCGACCACCTGCTTGAGCAGCCCGTCCTGGTATCCGTCGATCTGCAGGCAGGGATTGCGCAGGCCGGTCACCGTCAGCACCACGTCGTCGCCGATGTGCAACAAGGTGCCGACCGGAAGTGCCAGCAGATCGACACCCCGGGTGGTGATGTTCTCGCCGAGCTCACCGGGCGCCACCTCGAACCCCTGCTCGGCGACCTCGGCGAGGAGTTCCTCGTGCACGAGGTGCACCTGGCGCAGATTCGGCTGCGTGGGATCCTTCGCCATGCGCGAGCGATGCCTGACGGTCGTCCCGGCGTGTATGTCCCCTTGGACGCCGAGCCCGGCCAGCAGTCTGACGCTGTCCCGGTTCGGCTTGCTGAACGAGTACACCCCGTTGCTGCTGACCGCCACCACTGTGCCGCTCATCCCTGAGCACCCCCTCGTCATTTCGTGCGTTCACTACACGCTCCCCCTACCCACGCACCGCCCTCACCCAGACCCCGTCCTCCGTCACATACCGGTCCACCCTCAGCCCGGCCTCCCCCAGAGCCTCCTCGAACTGCTCCGGTGTCAACGGTCTGGCCAGGAAGGTCTGGGTCCACGTCGCGTCCGGGAACGCGTACTCCGCGTGCACCGAGTGGACGCCGTCCCCGACCGGCTCCGACGACACCAGCCGTATCGTCGACCCGGCCGGGCCGACCCGCTCGCGGGGCAGGTTCGTGTGGTAGTCCGCGCCCTCGCGCTGGATCAGCACCCGGCCGCCCTCCGCGAGGTGCCGGACGCAGGTGCGCAGCAGTCCCCGCCGCACCTCGACGTCCCCGGCGTGCACGAGGAAGGACGCGAGCAGCACGACGTCGAACTTCTCGTCCAGCTCGAGATCCTCGATCGGGCTGCATATCGTCCGCGCTCCCCGGACGCGCTCCAGCATCTCGGCCGACTCGTCCACCGCCGTGACCGTGAAGCCCCGTTCCAGGAGGGGGTGGGTCATGCGTCCGACACCGCTGCCCAGCTCCAGGATGTGCGTGTCGGCGGGTACCGCCGCGGCGATGATGTCCGGCTCGTCGCCGATCGGCAGGCGTGAGTAGAGCTCGACCGCGCAGCCGTCCGGGGTGATGGCACCTGGTCCCGTGCCTTCATATCCTTCTCGCGTTTCCCGTTTCATGCCCGCACAACGGCCCGCGACCGCACGGCCGTTCCCCCTGCCAGCCGGTTCACCCGTTCGAGTCAAACCGCTGGAAACGGGAACCCTCCGGCCCGATGAACCAGTGCCCGCCCGCCCGCTACTCCCGCCTCCTGGCGAGCCGGAGGCGTTCCGTCGGCCTTTGGTGAACGTCCGGTCCGGAGAGTACGTTGCAGGAAGGAGTGGTGGTCCTGATGCGTACAGGCAGTGAGCCGATGACAGCGCGCAGTGCCCTGCGGGCGCGCCTGTGGCTGAGCGTGTGGGGGCTGGTGTGGGCGATCGCCGGCACCGCCGCGTTCGCGCTCGCCGGACGCCCTGGGTGGGCTGCTGCCTGCGGTGTCCTGTGGCTGGTCGTCACGGTCGACCTGACCATGATCCTGCGGCACATCCGGCAGGGCCCGCACTACCAGCCGGGCCCCGACATCCCGCCGTACCGCCCACCGGAACAGCGCGGCCCGTAAGAAACCCCGGCTCTAGGGCTGCGAGTCGTCGAAGCGCGCCGCTTCCAGATAGCGCGGGTTCGGGTCGAGTGCCGCCGCCAGCCGGAAGTGACGCTTGGCCTGGTCGGGGCGGCGCTGACGCTCGTAGGTACGCGCGAGCGCGTAGTGCGCGAACGCGTTGTCCGGCTCGCGCTCCAGGACGATCGTGAACTCGAGTTCCGCGGGCCGCAGTTGAGCGGCGGCGAAGAAGGCACGCGCGCGCAGCAGCCGGGCGGCGGTGTTCTCGGGGTGCGCGGCGATCACGGAGTCGAGCAGTTTCACCGCGCCACGGGGATCGCGCGCGTCGAGCAGTCGCTCGGCGGCGCGAAAGTCGATGACATGCGTCTCCGGAGTACGTCCGGTCGATCCGCTGGTCTGGGGCACGGCTGAGTCCTTCCCTCACTGCGCCGGTTCAACGCCCGGACAGCGCAGCGCTATTCCCCGGATGTCCGTGCTCTGCGTACGAGATCCGCCCATACGTCCCTTACGCGGCGTTGCAGTTGCTCCAGGGGCACGTCGTTGTCGATGACGACATCCGCGATTTCCAGCCGCTTCTCGCGGGTCGCCTGGGCGGCCATGCGCGCGCGTGCGTCGTGCTCCGTCATGCCGCGCAGCCGGACCAGCCGGTCGAGCTGGGTCTCGGGGCGCGCGTCGACGACGATCACGAGGTCGTAGAGCGACTTGAGGCCGTTCTCCGCGAGCAGCGGGACGTCGTGGACGACGACCGCGTCGTCCGCCGCGGCGGCTTCGAGGGCGCGCGACCGGGCGCCCACGAGGGGGTGCACGATGGAGTTGAGCACGGCGAGCTTCTCCGGGTCGGCGAAGACGATCGAACCCAGTTTGGGCCGGTCCAGTCCGCCGTCCTCGGCGAGCACCTCCGTACCGAAGGCGTCGACCACCGCGGCGAGCCCCTCGGTCCCCGGGGCGACGACCTCGCGCGCGATACGGTCCGCGTCGATCAAAACCGCGCCCTGCGCGACGAGCAGCCGCGACACCTCACTCTTGCCGGCCCCGATGCCGCCGGTCAGGCCCACTGTCAGCATGCCGGGAAGCTTAGGGCCTGGCACTGACAGCGTCTCCGACAGGGCGTCCGCGAGGGCACGGCCCGTGAAAGCCGGCCCTCGGGTGGGGTGGGCTCAGCCCTCGCCTTCCCGCTCCGCGAGAAATCGCTCGAACTCCAGCCCGATCTCGTCGGCGGACGGGATGTCGACCGGCTCGGCGAGCATGTTGCCCCGGCTCTCGGCACCCGCAGCAGCGTCGAACTGGTGCTCAAGTCCCTGTACCAGGGCCACGAGGTCCTCGTCGCCCTCCTGGATCTGGCGGTCGATCTCCGTCTGGGTGCGGTGGGCGTCCGTGCGCAGCGCGTGCGCGATACCGGGCAGGACCAGGCCGGTGGCGGCCGTGACGGCCTCCAGGACGGTCAGTGCGGCATCCGGATACGGGGAGCGGGCGATGTAGTGCGGGACGTGCGCGGCGACGCCCAGGACGTCGTGACCGGCCTCCATGAGGCGGTACTCGACGAGCGACTCGGCGCTGCCGGGGACCTGCGCCTCCTCGAAGGGGCTGCGGTGTCCCGGCACCAGTTCGTTCCGGTTGCCGTGCGGCGTGAGACCCACGGGCCGGGTGTGCGGTACGCCCATGGGGATGCCGTGGAAGTTCACCGACAGGCGTACGCCGAGACGCTCGACGATCTGCTGCACGGCCAGGGCGAAGCGCTCCCACTCGACGTCCGGCTCGGGTCCGGACAGCAGCAGGAAGGGCGCCCCGGTGGCGTCCTGCACCAGCCGCACATCGAGCGAAGGCACCTCGTAGTCCGTCCAGCGGTCGCGCTTGAACGTCAGCAGCGGGCGGCGCGCGCGGTAGTCCACGAGCCGGTCGTGATCGAAGCGGGCCACCACCTGGTGCGGCAGTGTGTCGAGCAACCGGTCGACGATCTGGCCGCCGGTCTCCCCCGCGTCGATGTACCCGTCGAAGTGGTAGAGCATGACAAGACCCGCCGACTCCTGCGCCAACGCCATGTCGACGACAGCCAGGCCTTTCGGCTCCCATGCGTACAAACCCTGCGGATCAAGCACAGTGACCGCTCCTCCTCGTGTTCATACTCAACAACGCCGCACAGGACGCGGTCATTCCCACTTGTAAGAACAGCAGCCCCAACTCCCCAAGGGGCGCGGGGAACTGCGCGACCAGCCCCCACCCCCTCAGGCCCGCGAGGAACTGCACGACCAGCCCCCACTCCCTCAGGTGCGCGGGGAACTGCGCGACAAGCCCCCACCGAACCCGCACCCGCACGACAACCGCCACACGCGCAGCACGAGGGGCCCGCACCTCAAAGGTGCGGGCCCCTCAACTAGCTGCTAAGCCACAGCGGCAGCGATCAGCTCTGGCCGCCGGCCAGCTTCTCGCGGAGCGCCGCAAGGGCCTCGTCGGACGCCAGGGCGCCGGACGTGTCGTCCGACTCCGAGGAGTACGAGCCGCCACCGGAGGCGGCCGGAGCCGCACCCGCAGCGCCGGTGCCGTCGGCCTCGGCCTGGGCGTCCGCCTCGCGGGACTTGATGACCTGAGCCTGGTGCTGCTCGAAGCGCTGCTGCGCCTCGGCGTACTGGTTCTCCCACACCTCGCGCTGGGATTCGAAGCCCTCGAGCCAGTCGTTGGTCTCGGGGTCGAAGCCCTCGGGGTAGATGTAGTTGCCCTGGTCGTCGTACGAGGCGGCCATGCCGTAGAGCGTCGGGTCGAACTCGACCGAGGCCGGGTCGGAACCGAAGGACTCGTTGGCCTGCTTCAGCGAGAGGCTGATGCGACGGCGCTCGAGGTCGATGTCGATGACCTTGACGAAGATCTCGTCGTTGACCTGGACGACCTGCTCCGGGATCTCCACGTGGCGCTCGGCCAGCTCGGAGATGTGGACCAGACCCTCGATGCCCTCGTCCACGCGGACGAACGCGCCGAACGGAACGAGCTTCGTGACCTTACCCGGGACGACCTGACCGATCTGGTGGGTCCGGGCGAACTGCTGCCACGGGTCTTCCTGCGTCGCCTTCAGCGACAGGGAGACACGCTCGCGGTCCATGTCGACGTCGAGAACCTCGACGGTGACTTCCTGGCCGACCTCGACAACCTCGGAGGGGTGGTCGATGTGCTTCCAGGACAGCTCGGAGACGTGCACGAGACCGTCGACGCCACCCAGGTCCACGAAGGCACCGAAGTTGACGATCGAGGAGACGACGCCGGAGCGGACCTGACCCTTCTGCAGGGTCGTGAGGAACGTCTGGCGCACCTCGGACTGGGTCTGCTCGAGCCAGGCGCGGCGGGACAGGACCACGTTGTTGCGGTTCTTGTCCAGCTCGATGATCTTCGCCTCGAGCTCCTTGCCCACGTAGGGCTGGAGGTCGCGGACACGACGCATCTCGACGAGGGAGGCCGGCAGGAAGCCACGGAGGCCGATGTCGAGGATGAGACCACCCTTGACGACCTCGATGACGGTACCGGTGACGATGCCGTCCTCTTCCTTGATCTTCTCGATGGTGCCCCAGGCGCGCTCGTACTGGGCGCGCTTCTTCGAGAGGATCAGGCGGCCTTCCTTGTCCTCCTTCTGGAGAACAAGGGCTTCGATCTCGTCGCCGACCTTGACGACCTCGTTGGGGTCGACGTCGTGCTTGATCGAGAGCTCGCGGCTCGGGATGACACCTTCGGTCTTGTAACCGATGTCGAGGAGAACCTCGTCCCGGTCAACCTTGACGATGACGCCGTCGACGATGTCGCCATCGTTGAAGTACTTGATCGTCTCGTCGATAGCGGCGAGGAATGCTTCCTCGTCACCGATGTCGTTGACCGCAACCTGCGGAGTGGTGGCGGTGATCTCGGTGCTGCTCGTCATGTGGGAAAGGGCTCCGGTACGGACAGAGAGTCGTAGGTACTGCTTGCGCCGGGAGCCCGTTTCGCTCTGCAGAAGGCCGGACAGCCAAGGAAGCGCCACACCTGGACCTGCTGGTCCAGTGGCGCCTCGACAACCGAGGGGACATACATACAGATGCGAGCGCAGCCTGCTACGTCTGAGGTGCGCAGGCCCGCAGCGCAACTTGTAGCATACGGGGGCAGCCGGGCAGGGTCAATGCGCGAAGGCGCACACCCGGGGCGGATCGCCGCATACCCGGCACAAGACGTGTCACAGGAGGCCACGCGGGCGCGTTGACGCCCCATTCGTGACGCCCGCCGGGACAGGTCACACCGAAGAGCCCGCACACTAATACGAGGGAGCCGATCATCCAAGAGCCCGAATCGTCCGAGCCGGAGGCCACCCGGCGTCCCGCCGGAGTCACGGAGAGCTCCCGGGCCAACCGGGGCTGGTGGGACCGCAACGCGGACGACTACCAGAACGAGCACGGCACCTTCCTCGGCGACGACCGTTTCGTCTGGTGCCCCGAGGGCCTCGACGAGGTGGAGGCCGAACTGCTCGGCCCCGCCGAGGACCTCAAGGGCAAGGACATCCTGGAGATCGGCGCCGGCGCGGCCCAGTGTTCGCGCTGGCTGGCCGCCCAGGGGGCCCGTCCGGTCGCCCTCGACCTCTCCCACCGCCAGCTCCAGCACGCCCTGCGGATCGGCGGCGACGTCCCTCTGGTGGAGGCCGACGCCGGCGCGCTGCCCTTCGCGGACGCCTCCTTCGACCTGGTGTGCTCGGCGTACGGGGCCATGCCCTTCGTCGCCGATCCGGTCCTGGTGCTGCGGGAGGTACGCCGAGTGCTGCGCCCCGGCGGGCGCTTCGTCTTCTCGGTGACCCACCCCCTGCGCTGGGCGTTCCCGGACGAGCCCGGTCCGGAGGGCCTGTCCGTCTCGGGGTCGTACTTCGACCGCACGCCGTACGTCGAGCAGGACGACGACGGCAACGCGGTGTACGTCGAGCACCACAGGACGGTCGGCGACCGCGTCCGGGACGTCGTGGCGGGCGGTTTCCGCCTGGTCGACCTGGTCGAGCCGGAGTGGCCGGCCTGGAACACGTCCGAGTGGGGCGGCTGGTCCCCGCTGCGCGGCGGCCTCATCCCGGGGACGGCGATCCTCGTCTGTGAGCGCGACTGAGCCGGCCGGCTGTGCCCGGCAGGCCATGAGAAGTGCCCTTCACGCACGCGTGGAGGGCACTTCTCATGGACGTAAGACACTAGGGGCGTGATCCGTTACGACGCCCTGGACGTCCTGCCCGTACGCGGCGCCCTGCCCGGTCTGACCGACGCGCTCGACGCGCACGGCGCCGCCGTCCTCGTGGCCCCGCCCGGGACCGGCAAGACGACGCTGGTGCCGCCGGCCCTGGCGGGACTGCTGGACGACGGCGGGCCGGTGCGACGGGTCGTGGTCGCCGAGCCGAGGCGGATCGCCGCGCGGGCGGCGGCCCGGCGGATGGCGTGGCTGCTGGGCGAGCGGGTCGGCGCGAGCGTCGGGTACACCGTGCGCGGGGAGCGGGTGGTCGGGCCACACACGCGCGTGGAGGTCGTTACGACCGGTGTGCTGCTGCAACGGCTGCAGCGGGACCAGGAGTTGCCCGGCGTCGACGTGGTCGTGCTCGACGAGTGTCACGAACGGCACCTGGACGCGGACACCGCGGCGGCGTTCCTGGTCGATGTGCGGGCGGCGCTGCGCCCCGAACTGCGGCTGGTGGCGGCGTCGGCGACGACCGACGCCGAGGGGTGGGCGGGGCTGCTGGGCGGCGCGCCGGTGGTCGAGGCCGCGGGCGTGTCGTACCCGGTGGAGGTGGTGTGGGCGCCGCCTGCCCGTCCGGTGCGGCCGCCGCACGGTATGCGGGTCGATCCGGTGCTGCTGACGCATGTGGCGTCGGTGGTGCGGCGGGCGCTGGCCGAGCGCGCGGGGGACGTCCTGTGCTTCCTGCCCGGCGTGGGCGAGATCGCGCGCGTGGCGGGCCAGTTGCGGGACCTCGGGCCCTCGGTCGAGGTGCTTCAGGTGCACGGGCGGGCACCGGCGGCGGTGCAGGACTCGGTGCTGTCGGGCGGAACGGGGCGGCGCGTGGTGCTGGCGACGTCCGTGGCGGAGTCGTCGCTGACGGTTCCGGGGGTCCGGGTGGTCGTCGACTCCGGCCTGGCGCGCGAGCCGAGGGTGGACCACGCGCGTGGGCTGAGCGCGCTGGCGACGGTGCGGGCCTCGCAGGCCGCCGGACGGCAGCGGGCGGGGCGGGCCGGGCGGGAGGCGCCGGGGGCGGTGTACCGCTGCTGGGCGGAGGCCGAGGACGCCCGTCTGACGCGCTTTCCGTCCCCCGAGATCAAGGTGGCCGATCTGACGGCGTTCGCGCTTCAGGCGGCCTGCTGGGGTGATCCTGACGCCTCCGGGCTGGCTCTGCTCGACCCACCGCCGGGCGGCGCGATGGCGGCGGCGCGGGCGGTGCTGACGGCGATCGGCGCGGTGGACACCACGGGGCGGGTCACGGACCGGGGCGTGCGGATGTCCCGCCTCGGTCTGCACCCCCGGCTGGCGCGGGCCCTGCTGGACGCGGCTCCCGAGGTGGGCGCGGCCCGCGCAGCGGAGGTGGTCGCGCTGCTGAGCGAGGAACCGCCGAGGGAGTACGGCGACGACCTCGCGGCGGCCTGGCGTACGGCGCGGCGCGGGAACGACGCGTACGCGGCCCGCTGGCGGACGGAGGCCCGCCGACTACGGTCGGCGGCCCCGGAGAACGCCTTCCGCCGCCCCACGGCGGCGGCCCCCGATCCGGAGGGCCCGGCTCCGGCCACCACCGGCACGACAGGCACCACCGAGGCGACAGACGCCGCCAGGCCGGAGGGCGCCGCCGTCGGCGCGCCCGCCGAGCCCCCGACGGCTGGCGCGACCGGCGCTTCCGCTGCGACCGGCGCTTCCGCTGCGTCCGGCGCTTCCGGCACGTACAGCACGTCTGGCGCTGCCTCCGCGTCCGTCCCATCCGGCACGTCCGGCACGTCGGGCATGTCGGGCCCATCCGACGCTTCCGCCGCGTCCGGCCCATCCGGTTCATCCGGCGCTTCCTCCGCGTCCAGCCCATCCACGTCCGGCACGTCCGGTGATCCGGGGCCCTCCGGCGCGACCAGCACGTCCGACCCATCCGGCTCTTCCGGCGCTTCCGCCACTTCCTCCGCGTCCAGCCCATCCGGCATGTCCGGTGATCCCGGCCCCTCCGGCACGACCAGCACGTCCGGCGCACCCGCCTCGTCAGCCTCGTCCGGCCCATCCGGCGGGTCCGGCCCATCCGGCGCGTCCAGCGCGTCCAGCGCGTCCAGCGCGTCCAGCGCGTCCAGCGCGTCCAGCGCGTCCAGCGCGTCCAGCGCGTCCAGCGCGTCCAGCGCGTTCGCCGGGGACGACCATGTCGTCGGGCTTGTCGTCGCGTTTGCCTTTCCTGAGCGGGTTGCCAGGGCTCAAGGGGGGTCGTATCTGATGGTGTCCGGTACCCGGGCCGAGGTCGGGGCGGGGTCGGTGCTGCGGGGTGTTCCCTGGATCGCGGTCGCCGTGGCGGACCGGCCGGTCGGGGCCGGGCACGCGCGTGTGCGGCTCGCCGCGACCGTCGACGAGGACACCGCCCGGTCGGCGGCCGGCGCTCTGCGTAGCGCGGGCGAGGAGGTCCACTGGGCCGGCGGGGACGTCGTCGCCCGGTGGGTGGAGCGGCTGGGGGCGGTGGAGTTGGCGGTGCGTCCGCTGCGTGACCCCGACCCCGCCCTCGTACGCGAGGCCCTTCTCGAGGGGCTGCGGCAGGACGGGCTCGGCCTGTTGCGGTGGTCCGCGGACGCGGTGGCTCTGCGCCAGCGGCTCACGTTTTTGCATCTGCATCTGGGCGCCCCTTGGCCGGACGTCTCCGACAACGCCCTCCACGCGCGCGTGGACGAGTGGTTGGAGCCGGAGCTGAGCCGGGCGCGCCGACGGGCCGATCTGGGGCGCGTCGATGCGGGGCAGACCCTTAATCGGCTGCTGCCGTGGGCCTCCGGGGAGGCCGGCCGCCTCGACGAGCTGGCGCCCGAGCGGCTGACGGTGCCGAGCGGGTCCAGGATCCGGATCGACTACTCCGATCCCGAACGGCCGGTGCTCGCCGTGAAGTTGCAGGAGATGTTCGGGCTGCGGGAGTCGCCCGTCGTGGCCGGGGTGCCGGTTCTCGTCCATCTGCTGTCGCCCGCCGGGCGGCCCGCCGCCGTCACCGCCGACCTCGCCTCCTTCTGGAACGACGGCTACAAGGGCGTACGCGCCGAGTTGCGTGGCCGGTATCCGAAGCATCCGTGGCCCGAGGACCCGGCGACCGCCGAGCCCACCCGGCACACCAACGCGCGGCTCAGGCGGTGACCGGCTCGGGGGCGGAGGTTTTGGCGGGTTCGGGTTCGGCAGGCCTGCGTCCACGCGCCTCCAGGTAGAGGGCGAGGGCCAGCAGGAGCACACCGAGGGTCAGGAAACCCCAGGGCAGGTACGACGTCAGCAGCAGGACCAGTACCCGCTGGGACTTGACCAGGTCGACCGTCGACTCGATGTAGTCCTCGCGCATTTTCACGTGCCCCGCGAAGGCGGTGACCTTGTCGCGTCCGCCGAGGAGGGCGCCCCCGCGCAGCTCTTCCTGGTGGATCTCCTCGCCGTAGACGGGCGCGCCGGTGACCGGTTCCACCCAGAACTTGCGGACCGTGGTGTACCAGCGGGTCATACCGGTCGCGGCGACCACCTCGGGCGTGACGCCCTTGACGGGCAGGTCCTTGGGGAAGGGAACCCTCGTCCACGGGATGGTCTGTTCGAAGTAGTAGACCGACACGCCGCGGAAGTCCTGGGTGCCCTTGTAGTGGATGGGCGCGGTCAACCGGGCCTGCGCGTCGAAGTACTCGTAGTCCCGCTTCTCGGTCAGGAACGGCCACTTGAACTCGATGCCCCGCCGTTTCACCGGGTCGCCGTCGACCATCTCGCCGGTGGCGTGGACCGGTTCCTGGGTGTGCGCGTCGAAGATGTAGCGCTCGGGGAACTTCGAGACCATCTTCCCGTCGGGCCCCTGCACATAGGAAAGGCCGTCCCAGACGACCACGTCCCGCCCCGCCGTTCGCTCGATCTTCTCGGAGGCCTCGACGTTGCCCTTGAGGGTCTGCACGATGGTGACCTTGGGGACCTTCACGGCCTGGAACGAGTCGTAGTCGAGCAGCGTCGCGTTCTTCGCCTCGAGCACCATGGTCGTGTACTGGTTCGCGGGCACCTTGGCGAGGCGCGGGAAGGCGTACCAGCGCAGCAGCGGGGACAGCGCCGCGAAGAACACGGCGAGGGCGAGCAGGATCAGGCCGGACTTGCGGCGCATCTCGGCCTCCCTCCCAACGAGGTACGGCGGCTAGGGGTGTGCCGGCACGGTGGTCAGCAGCGGCTTGGGGGACGTCTTACCCGTCGGTGCGCCCACGGCGGTGATCGTGAGGACGAGCGCGAACGCGAGGGCGAGACCGGTCGCGGCGGCGATCAGGGCACGCATACGGGGCCTCCCCGGCTGCCGGCAGTGAGCTGATGGGGTGTCAGGTCGGGGCACCGTAGCAACGGGCGCCCGAGATGAGAACAGCTCGTACGCACGAAAGCGGCACCCCTCGCCGTGAACGGGGTGCCGCTTGCGTGCGTATCGATGTGTACGGGGATCTACGCGCTCGGGGAGGCGGAGGCCGACGGGTCGGCCGACTCGGTCGGAGCCGACGGTTCCGGCGCCGGAGTGGAGTCCGTGGGAGTGGTGGAGCCCGTCGGGGTGGGCGCCGCCACCGTCAGATCGACCGTCAGGGTGGCGTCGCCGGTGGTGGTGATGCGGAGGAGGAAGGTGCCGGTGGAGTCGTCCGCGTACAGCTTCGGCAGCTTGAGCAGGCCGTTCGCGTCCGTCTCGAGACCCGTGAGGGTACGGACGGCCTTGCCGTCCGCGTCCTTGAAATAGGGGC
Source organism: Streptomyces sp. NPDC047042 (assembly GCF_040644035.1). NCBI lineage: Bacteria > Bacillati > Actinomycetota > Actinomycetes > Kitasatosporales > Streptomycetaceae > Streptomyces > Streptomyces sp. NPDC047042. Next base: position 179,276 of record NZ_JBEYVP010000015.1, read on the forward strand.
CCTTGTCGTTCACCGTCAGGTCGTCCGCCGAGGTGATCAGGGTGGCGGTGGCCGCGACCCGGTCCGCGACGGCCCCGTCGTTCGTGGCCTTGACCTCGACCTGGTCGGCGAACTCGCCGCCCGGCACGCAGGTGAGCGCGGTGGTGGCGGTGCGCATCAGGGTGTCGGCGGCTCGGGCGCTGACGGTGGCCGAGTAGTCGAGGCCGGTGACCGTACGGCCGACGACGATCGCGCGGATCGTGAAGTCGCCCGTCTTCTCGCCCGCCTTGAGCGTGGGCGCGACCGCGACTCCGGTGCCGTCGGTGACGACCGTGGCGATGTTCTCGCCCCCGGTGAACGTGGTGTCGGTGTCGCCGATGATCGTGAAGCGGATCCTGACCTTGCCGACCGCCTTGCCGGCCGCGGTCTCCGCGCGTGTGCTGATCCGCTTGCTGAACGCGTCGCCCGCGGCCGCGGTGAGCTTGGCGGTGCCCGCGTCCTCCAGGTGGTCCACCGTGTCGGTGGGCGTGGGGGTGGGCACGGGTATCGAGGGCGGAGTGGTGGGCTTGCCCGGTCCCACCGGCGGCGGGGTGCTCGTACCCGGCGTGCCCGTCCCGGGCTTGCTCGTCCCCGGCTTGGTCGGGCCGGGGCTCGGTGTCGGCGTGACCGGCGTCGGCGTGGGGCGCACCTCGGTGTGGCCGTCGCTGCGGCTCGAGGGCAGCGTGCCCGTGCCGTCCGGAACCTCGTGGGTGCCCTTGCGGTAGTACTCCAGCCACGTCAGGACGAGGTTCAGATACTCCGTCGAGTTGTTGTAGCTGAGGATCGCGCGGTTGAGATCGTCCTGCGTCGACAGGTCCCAGCCGAACCGGCACAGGTAGTAACCGGCGGCGAGGGCCGCGTCGTAGACGTTGTTGGGGTCCTTCTTGCCGTCGCCGTTGCCGTCGCGGCCCGCCCACGCCCAGGTGGACGGGATGAACTGCATGGGCCCCACGGCGCTGTCGTAGCTGCTGTTGCCGTCGTAGGCACCGTTGTCGGTGTCCCTGATGAGGGCGAAGCCGTTGCCGTCGAGCTGCGGGCCCAGGATCGGCTTGGTCGTGGTGCCGTTCGCGTCGACCTGGCCGCCGCGGGCCTGACCGGACTCGACCTTGCCGATGGCCGCGAGGAGTTGCCAGGGCAGATTGCAGCCTGGTTTGGCCGCACCCAGCGCCGTCTCGGCCCTCTTGTAGGCGTCGAGGACGGTCGCGGGTATGCCGGCCTCGGCCTCGCCGATCGAGACCGGCGTGCCTATGACCGACGACTGCGACAGGTTCGGGCTGGGGCTGGGGTTCGGGCTGTTCAGCGGCGGAAGGTCCGTGTAGTACGGCGAGTTGCCGGTCGCGCTGCCGCCGGCCACCGCGTCGGACTCGGAGGTGGGCTGGGAGTCACTGGCGGTCTGTCTGCCCTGGTCGTCGACCGTCGCCCCCGGAGCCTGGGACGCGGACAGAGCCGCGACCGCGAGTGCGGCCGCAGCGGTGGTCGCCGCCCCCTTGCGGAGCCTCCTGCCGATGTACGCCGCCATACAGAGAACCCCTCCCGCGGGCGGCGAGCCGCCCTGTTCCGCCGGTTTTCACCCGGTCTTCGTCAGCCTTACAAACCGGCCACTTCGCCCGATTCCACGCATTGTTCGCGCTTTCCGTCTACGTTGCGCTTACGTGTTCGGCCATGCTCCCCAGCAGACCGACCCAGGCGACCCTACGACAACTTGCGTTTCGCGGACACCCGTTCGCGCCCGATATTCACCGATTGGCCAGCTGTGAATCTGTCGTACGCCGCCTTCCCGGATTGCCCGCAGGCCGCTTTTCGCGTCCCCTTCCCATGCCCCTGCGACCGCCCGCCGCAGCCTGCGGCCGTCCCGCATACTGGACGCCGGTGATCACCAGGGCGGTTCGCCCCCCGTCAACATCTGTTCCAGGGAGCCCACTTGCCGTTCACTCTCAGCCATGCGGCGGCCGTACTGCCCGGCGTACGCGCCGACGGGACCGGACGCGGCCGACTGATTCCGGCGGTACTGGTCGCCGGCTCCTTTTCCCCCGACCTGACCTACTTCGCGGCAAGCGTCCTGCCCGGGGCGATGGAGTTCGGCACGTTCACCCACTCTTTCCCGGGCGTCTTCACGTTCGACGTGGTTGTCGCCTGGGCGCTGGTCGCCCTGTGGCTGTTCCTGCGCGAGCCACTGGTGGCCCTGCTGCCACGCGCCGGGCAGGAGCAGGTGGCCACTCTGCTGCGCTGCGGGGCCCCACGCGCGCGGGTGACGCCCTCCCTGGTGCTGCGGTGGTACGCGTCGGCCGCCCTCGGCGCCCTGACCCATGTCGTCTGGGACGCGTTCACGCACCACGACCGGTGGGGGGTACGGCTGTTCCCCGTCCTCGACAGCACGCTGGCGGGCTCGCCCGGGTTCTGGTATCTGCAGTACGGCACTTCGGCGCTGGCCGCGGTGGTCATCGCCTGGTTCGTGTACTACGCGCTACGGCAGACCGGCGCGGGCGAGCCGACAGGCGTGCCCGCGCTGTCGGTACGGGACCGGTGGCTGGCCTGCGCCGTGATCGGCGGCTGCGCGACGGTGGGGGCGGTGCAGCGGGTGCTGCGCTGGTGGACGTACTGGGGGGCGACGGCGAGGCCGTGGGAGGTGATCCCGACGCTGTGCTTCGGAGCGGGGGCGGGGCTGCTGTCGGGGGTCGTCCTGTACGCGGTGGCCGTCAGGGCCAGACAACGCGGCGGGCGGGCCGAGGCCGTTGCCCTCGAGGGCACCCACCTCCGCACGGAAGACGGTACGGAAGGACCGGCGGAGGAGAAGGCCACGCGGGATCACGCGGGCGGGCGGGCCGGCGGGCGTACGGGTTCCCGCTGATCCCCGCGAAGCGGCCGGCGCAGCCAGCCGCGCCCCCAGCCGGCCCAGCGCCGCCAGGCCAGGGCGCGGCCCGCTGCCGAAAGGCCGGAGCGTGTGCCGCGATGCGCGCGGCGGATACGGGCGGGCTGCGCGAGCAGGCGCCTCAGCGCGTCCGCACGGTACGCGAGGGGCATGGCGCCGGGGCTGCCGTCAGGAAGGCGGACGGTGCTCGCGTCCCCCGCGAACGCCCGCACCGAAGCGGGCCGCCGCGCGCGGGCCGCCCAGCGGATGAGCGTGCGTATACCCATGCCCGCATCCTGTCGGCCCACCCCTGCCCAGGCGCCCCCGCAGGGGCCACGCGAGTGACGGGCCCCGGGGGTCGGGCAGGGGTTTCTGCGGCGCCCGCGCCCCCGAAGGGGCGCGGGGAACTGCGCGACCAGCCCCCACCGGCCCGAGACCGACGAACGACCGATCCGGCACAGCCAGGCCGGCGGAGCTAATGCGCGGCGGACTCCCAGTCGAGTCCAGAGCCCACCGACACATCCAGCGGCGCCCGGAGGGCCACCGCACCCGCCATCTCCCGGCGGACCAGTTCCTCCGCCGCCTCGCGCTCGCCCGGGGCGATCTCCAGGACGATTTCGTCGTGGACCTGGAGCAGCATGCGTGACTTGAGCCCGGCCTCCTCCAGCGCCCGGCCCACATTCAGCATGGCGATCTTGACGATGTCCGCCGCCGTGCCCTGGATCGGGGCGTTCAGAGCCATGCGCTCGGCCATCTCACGACGCTGCCGGTTGTCGCTGTTCAGGTCGGGCAGGTAACGGCGACGACCGAAGAGGGTCTCCGTGTAGCCGGTGGCCCGCGCCTCGTCGACGGCCCGGCGCAGATAGTCCCGTACGCCGCCGAAGCGCTCGAAGTACGTGTCCATCAGGCCGCGTGCCTCGCCCGCGTCGATGTTCAGCTGCCCGGACAGGCCGAAGGCCGACAAGCCGTACGCCAGGCCGTACGACATCGCCTTGATCTTGCGGCGCATCTCCGCGTCCACCGCGGAGCGGTCGACCGCGAACACCTGCGAGGCGACCGTGGTGTGCAGGTCCTCTCCGGAGGTGAACGCCTCCAGCAGGCCCTCGTCCTCCGAGAGGTGGGCCATCACCCGCAGTTCGATCTGGCTGTAGTCCGCGGTCATCAGCGACTCGAAGCCCTCGCCGACCACGAACCCCCGGCGGATGGCCCGCCCCTCGTCCGTCCGGACCGGGATGTTCTGGAGGTTGGGGTCCGTGGAGGACAGCCGGCCTGTCGCCGCCACCGTCTGGTTGAACGTCGTGTGGATACGGCCGTCCGCCGCGATCGTCTTGATCAGGCCCTCGACGGTGACCCGCAGCTTCGCCTGCTCACGGTGGCGGAGCATGATGACCGGCAGTTCGTTGTCGGTCTGGTTCGCCAGCCACGCCAGGGCGTCCGCGTCCGTCGTGTAGCCCGTCTTGGTCTTCTTCGTCTTCGGCAGGCCCAGCTCCCCGAAGAGGACTTCCTGAAGCTGCTTGGGCGAGCCGAGGTTGAACTCGTGACCGGCCGCCGCGTGGGCCTCCTTCACCGCCTGCTGCACCGCACCCGCGAACATCTGTTCCATCGCCTCGAGATGGGCCCGGTCCGCCGCGATGCCGTGCCGCTCCATCCGGGCCAGCAGCGCCGACGTCGGCAGCTCCATGTCCCGCAGCAGCTCCGCCGCGCCGACCTCCTGGAGACGCTCACCGAACGCCACCCCCAGGTCGACGATCGTGCGGGCCTGCACCATCAGGGAGTCGGCCTCCGCACCCTCGTCCGTACCGAAGGCGAGCTGACCGTCCGCCGTCGCGGCGGGCGCCAGTTCACGGCCGAGGTACTCCAGGGACAGCGCGTCCAGGTCGAAGGAGCGCCGGCCCGGCTTGACCAGGTACGCGGCCAGCGCCGTGTCCATGCTCACCCCGGCCACGGTCCAGCCGTGCTCGGCGAACACCCGCATCGCGCCCTTGGCACTGTGGAACACCTTGGGCCGCTCGGCGTCGGCCAGCCAGGCCGCGAACGCGTTCTCGTCGGCCTCGTCCAGCTCCGCCGGGTCGAACCAGGCCGCCGCTCCCCCGGGTGCGGCGAGCGCGATCTCGGCGACCGAGCCGCTGCCCAGGGCCCAGGTGTCGACCGTCGCGACGCCGAGCACCGCCGTGCCGTGCTCGGTGAGCCAGGGAGCCAGCTCGCCCGCGCCGAGGACCGACCCGTCCACCTCTACGCCGCCCTCGGCCACCGGTAGCGCCTCGGCCACCTCGGCGCCCGGATCGACCGCCAGCAGACGCTCGCGCAGCGAGGGGTTGCGGATCTCCAGGGTGTCCAGGACCATCGCGACCGCCGTACGGTCGTACGCCGCCCGCTCCAAGTCGGTGACCGTCTTCGGGAGTTCGACGTCCCGGACCATCTCCGTGAGCCGGCGGTTGAGCTTGACGGCCTCCAAGTGGTCGCGCAGGTTCTGCCCGACCTTGCCCTTGACCTCCTCGACCCGCTCGACCAGGTCCGCGAACGACCCGAACTGGTTGATCCATTTCGCCGCCGTCTTCTCACCGACCCCCGGGATGCCCGGCAGGTTGTCGGACGGGTCCCCGCGCAGCGCCGCGAAGTCCGGGTACTGGGCCGGCGTCAACCCGTACTTCTCGAAGACCTTCTCCGGAGTGAAGCGGGTCAGCTCGGAGACGCCCTTCGTCGGATACAGCACCGTCGTGTTCTCGCTGACCAGCTGGAAGGAGTCCCGGTCGCCGGTGACGATCAGCACCTCGAAGCCCTCGGCCTCGGCCTGCGTGGCCAGCGTGGCGATGACGTCGTCCGCCTCGAAACCGTCGACCGCGAACCGCTGCGCGTGCATCGCGTCGAGCAGCTCGCCGATCAGCTCGACCTGCCCCTTGAACTCGTCCGGCGTCTTCGACCGGTTCGCCTTGTACTCCGTGAACTCCTCGGAGCGCCAGGTCTTGCGGGACACGTCGAACGCCACCGCGAAATGCGTGGGCGCCTCGTCGCGCAGCGTGTTGGCGAGCATCGACGCGAAGCCGTAGATCGCGTTCGTCGGCTGGCCCGTCGCGGTCGTGAAATTCTCCGCGGGCAGCGCGAAGAACGCGCGGTACGCCAGCGAATGCCCGTCCATGAGCATCAGCCGGGGGCGGCCCGTGCCGGAGGTCTTCTCGGTCTTCTTCGATGCTGTTTCTGCCACGACCCCGATCCTGCCACGTGCCACTGACAACGCGGGCCCCTCGGCCCGTCCCCCGGCCCTCTACGCCGTTGTCACCGCCCCGTGCGAGGATCGAACAGCGCAGAGACACGTGCAAGCGAAGGGGTTCAGCAATGGCCAGCAAGCCGCCCAAGAGTGATCCGGTCCAGGACGCACCGCAGGTCGCCGACCCCAAGCACGCCGCGGCCGGACTGCCCGCCATCGGCCACACCCTGCGCATCGCCCAGCAGCAGATGGGCGTCCGCCGCACCGCGCTGACCCTCCTGCGCGTCAACCAGAAGGACGGCTTCGACTGTCCCGGCTGCGCCTGGCCCGAGCCCGAGCACCGCCATGCCGCCGAGTTCTGCGAGAACGGCGCGAAGGCGGTCGCCGAGGAAGCCACCCTGCGCCGGGTCACCCCGGAGTTCTTCGCCGCCCACACCGTGACCGACCTGGCCGGCCGCAGCGGCTACTGGCTGGGCCAGCAGGGCCGGCTCACCCACCCCATGTACCTGCCCGAGGGCGCCGACCGTTACGAACCGGTCTCCTGGGACCGCGCCTTCGACATCGTCGCCGAGGAGATCAAGGCGCTCGCCTCGCCGGACGAGGCCCTCTTCTACACCTCGGGCCGCACCAGCAACGAGGCAGCCTTCCTCTACCAGCTGTTCGCCCGCGAACTGGGCACGAACAACCTGCCCGACTGCTCCAACATGTGCCACGAGTCGTCGGGGTCCGCGCTCAACGAGACCATAGGCATCGGCAAGGGCAGCGTCCTCCTGGAGGACCTCTACAAAGCCGATCTGATCATCGTCGCCGGCCAGAACCCGGGCACCAACCACCCCCGGATGCTCTCCGCCCTGGAGAAGGCGAAGGCGAACGGCGCGCGCATCATCAGCGTCAACCCGCTGCCCGAGGCGGGCCTGGAACGCTTCAAGAACCCGCAGACCCCCCAGGGCATGCTCAAGGGCGCCGCGCTCACCGACCTGTTCCTGCAGATCCGCATAGGCGGCGACCAGGCGCTCTTCCGCCTCCTCAACAAGCTGATCCTCGACACCGAGGGCGCGGTCGACGAGACCTTCGTCCGCGAGCACACCCACGGCTACGAGGAGTTCACCGAGGCGGCCCGCGCCGCCGACTGGGACGAGACCCTCACCGCGACGGGCCTCACGCGCGCGGAGATCGAGGAAGCCCTCGGCATGGTCCTGGCCTCCGAGCGCACCATCGTGTGCTGGGCGATGGGCCTGACCCAGCACAAGCACTCCGTGCCCACCATCCGCGAAGTGGTCAACTTCCTCCTCCTGCGCGGCAACATCGGCCGCCCCGGCGCCGGAGTGTGCCCCGTGCGCGGCCACTCCAACGTCCAGGGCGACCGCACCATGGGCATCTTCGAACGCCCCGCCCCCGCCTTCCTCGACGCCCTGGAGAAGGAGTTCGGCTTCGCCCCGCCCCGCGAACACGGCTACGACGTCGTACGGGCCATCCGCGCCCTGCGCGACGGCGAGGCGAAGGTCTTCTTCGCCATGGGCGGCAACTTCGTCTCCGCCTCCCCCGACACCGAGGTCACCGAGGCGGCCATGCGCCGCGCCCGGCTCACCGTGCACGTGTCGACAAAGCTGAACCGCTCGCACACCGTCACGGGCGCGCGTGCGCTGATCCTGCCCACGCTCGGCCGTACCGAGCGCGACCTCCAGGGCAGCGGCGAGCAGTTCGTGACGGTCGAGGACTCCATGGGCATGGTGCACGCCTCCCGGGGCCGCCTGGACCCGGCGAGCACGCATCTGCTGTCCGAGCCGGCCATCGTCTGCCGGCTGGCCCGGCGCGTCCTGGGCGAGGAGTCCCGCACACCCTGGGAGGAGTTCGAGAAGGACTACGCCACGGTCCGTGACCGCATCGCGCGCGTGATCCCCGGCTTCGAGAACTTCAACGCGCGCGTCGCCGACCCGTCGGGCTTCGCCCTCCCCCACGCCCCGCGCGACGAGCGCCGCTTCCCGACAGCCACCGGCAAGGCGAACTTCACCGCGGCGCCCGTCGAGTTCCCGAAGCTTCCCGAAGGCCGCCTGCTGCTGCAGACCCTGCGCTCGCACGACCAGTACAACACCACGATCTACGGCCTGGACGACCGCTACCGGGGCATCAAGAACGGCCGCCGGGTCGTCCTGGTGAACCCCGAGGACGCGCGCGTGCTCGGGGTCGCCGACGGCTCGTACGTCGACCTCGTGAGCGAGTGGAAGGACGGCGTCGAGCGCCGGGCGCCCGGGTTCCGGATCGTGTTCTACCCGACGGCCCGCGGCTGCGCGGCGGCGTACTACCCGGAGACCAACGTCCTGGTCCCGCTGGACGCCACCGCGGACACCAGCAACACCCCGGCCAGCAAGTCCGTGGTGGTGCGTCTGGAACAATCGGCCACCGACTGAGCGTTTGCTCAGTGGACGGACAGGCGGGCGGAAGCCGCGGCCGACACGAAGAACGGAGCCGGACCCGATGGGTGAGCAGCAGCACGTGAGGTTCCCGCAAGAGGTCATAGACGAGTACACGGCGCTCGGTATCGACGTGGTCGCCATGTTCTCCGCGGGACACCTCGGCAACCGGATGGGCGTCCAGATCGTCGAGGCGTCGGCCGACCGTGTCGTCGGCACGATGCCCGTCGAGGGCAACACCCAGCCGTACGGGCTGCTGCACGGGGGCGCGTCCGCGGTGCTGGCCGAGACGCTGGGGTCGGTCGGGGCCATGCTCCACGGAGGCAGCTCGAAGATCGCCGTGGGCGTGGACCTGAACTGCACCCACCATCGCGGGGCCCGCTCCGGCCTGGTCACCGGCGTGGCCACCCCGCTGCACCGGGGGCGCTCGACGGCGACGTACGAGGTCGTGATCACGGACGAGGCCGGCAAGCGGGTGTGCACGGCGCGGCTGACGTGTCTGCTGCGAGACGCGTCCGCGGCCGGCTGAGGACGAGCCGGCCCCTGGCTGGGGGCTGCGCCCCCAGATCCCCCTCCGGCCCTGAACGGGCCTTGTCCTCAAACGCCGGACGGGCTGAAATGCGGGCCCTCGTTGCTACGTAAAGCCGGACGGGCTGAAATGCGGCCCCCGTTGCTACCGTTCCCCCATGAGGCTGCGACCATGACCGGCATCGGCCCCGTCGAGCCCGTCAACTCGTCGGACGCGCAAGAGACTTACGAAGTCATCGGTGCCGACACACCACGCCTCACGGACCGCTGGCAGGCCGCGCCGCCACGGGTCCGCAGAGCCGTTGTCGGCACCGTCGCGCTCGCCGCCACGACAGCCGCCGCGATCGCCCTCCTGCCGCCGGAGGACTCCGCCCCCACCAGCACCCTCGTCCCCATGCCCTGGCCCGCGAACGTCACCACGTTCCGGTACACGGGGCTCGCCGCGACCTTCGACTCCACGCCCGCCAGCGGCCTGTTCCGCTTCGCGGTGACCGTGCAGAGCGGGCCACCCGTGACCCTGCGCGTCACCGGCGCCGGATCGGACGGTCTCACGGCCCGTATCTCGCCCGCGCAGAACTCCGCCATCGCCGCCGGGACCACCCGCCGGATCACCGTCCAGATATCGGTGGCCGACTGCGCGCGCCTCCCCCGCGACACCCGCCACCCGTTTCTCGACGTAACGCTGCGTAACACACGCGCAATACAGCAGCACCGTTTCAACTTCGGCGGCGCCTACCCCGACGACCTCTCCGAGCTCCTCACCCGGGCCTGCCGCCCTTTGCCCCCGCGGCCAAGCACAAGGCCACAGGCAGAGGCAACCGGACGCGCTGATTCTCAAAATATGGACTGAAGATATTTCCGGCCAAAGTGGCCGAGAACCGCGTTCGCCAAGGATCATCAATCAACACGTCATAACAAGAAAGTCACAAGCAAGCCCTCCCATATGCTCCCACCCACCGAGGGGCTTAGAGTCACGGCCAGTCACCGCGCCGCCGGGCGCGTCTACAGCACGACCTGCTCCACCCAGTACGGCCCGGCGAGACACACGGCAGCCCAGCAGGGCCGCTGCGCCAGGGAGAGGATTTAATCGTGCGTCAGCGTTCTTTCGTCGTACTCACCTCCATGCTCACCACCGGAGCACTCGCACTGACCGCCTGCGGTTCGCGCGACGACAAGGGAGGCGACACCGACAAAAAGACCGAGATCATCATCGGCGTAGACGCCCCGCTGACCGGCCAGAACTCCGCCACCGGCCTCGGCATCCAGGGTGGCGTACAGATCGCCGTCGACGACGCCAACAAGAACAACACCGTCCCCGGCGTCACCTTCAAGGTCGTCGCCCTCGACGACAAGGCGATCCCCGCCAGCGGCCAGCAGAACGCCACCCAGCTCGTCAGCAACGACAAGGTCCTCGGCGTCGTCGGCCCGCTGAACTCCGGCGTCGCCACCCAGATGCAGCAGGTCTTCGCCACCGCCAACCTGGTCCAGATCTCGCCCTCCAACACGGCGCCCGAGCTCACCCAGGGCAAGAACTGGCAGACGACGAAGACGCGTCCCTTCAAGACGTACTTCCGCACCGCCACCACCGACGCCCTCCAGGGCGGCTTCGCGGCCGACTACGCGTACAACACGCTCAAGAAGCGCAACGTCTTCATCGTCGACGACAAGCAGACCTACGGCGCCGGCCTGGCCAAGCTCTTCAAGGCCGGCTTCACCAAGTCCGGCGGCAAGGTGGCCGGCGACGACCACGTCAACACCGGCGACACCGACTTCTCGGCCCTCGTCACCAAGATCAAGAACTCCAAGGCCGACCTCGTCTACTACGGCGGCCAGTACGACGAGTCGGAGAAGCTCACCAAGCAGCTCAAGGACGGCGGCTCCAAGATCCCGCTGTTCGGTGGCGACGGCATGTTCTCCGACACCTACATCCAGACCGCCGGCAAGACCTCCGAAGGCGACCTCGTCACCTCCGTCGGCCAGCCCGTCGACTCCCTCGCCTCCGCCGCGGACTTCATCAAGAAGTACAAGGCCTCCGGCCTCAAGGGCGACTACGGCACCTACGGCGGCTACTCCTACGACGCCGCCACCGCCATCATCAAGGCGATCGGCAACGTCGTGAAGGACGGCAAGATCCCGGCCGACGCCCGCGCCAAGATCGTCGACGAGGTGCAGAAGACCAAGTTCGACGGCATCGCCGGCCCCGTCTCCTTCGACGAGTACGGTGACACCACCAACAAGCAGCTCACCGTCTACCAGGTCGTCGACGGCAAGTGGAAGGCCGTCAAGAGCGGCACGTTCAACGGCTGATCCCCACCGCCGCTAGCACCACCCCGGGCCGCGCGGCCATGACCACCCGTCACCGCGCGGCCCGTTCCACGCCCTGCTCACTCCCACCACCCACATGGAGGCCATGCGGTGAACACTCTGCCGCAGCAGCTGGCCAACGGGCTGTTCCTCGGCTCGATGTACGGGCTGATCGCCATCGGTTACACGATGGTGTACGGCATCGTCCAGCTCATCAACTTCGCCCATGGCGAGATCTTCATGACCGGCGGCTTCGGCGCACTCACGGTCTACCTCTACGTCCTGCCCAACGGCACATCCATGTGGCTAGCCCTGCCGGCCATGCTCATCGGCGGCGGAATCGTCTCCGTCCTCATCGCCGTCGGAGCCGAACGCTTCGCCTACCGACCACTGCGCGGAGCACCACGCCTGGCACCCCTCATCACCGCCATCGGCCTCTCCCTCGCCCTCCAGCAGGCCGTCTTCAACTGGTACCCCGACGCCAAGACCGACATCAACTTCCCCCAGCTCCCCTTCGGTCCCTGGCACCTCGGCTCCGTCAGCGTCAGCAGCGGCTCCGTGTTCGTCATCGTCGCGGCCCCCCTCTGCATGGCGGCCCTCGCCCTCTTCGTCAACCTCTCGCGCACCGGCCGCGCCATGCAGGCCACCGCGCAGGACCCCGACACCGCACAGCTCATGGGCATCGACACCAACCGCATCATCGTGATCGCCTTCGCCATCGGCGGGTTCTTCGCAGCGGTCGCCGCCGTCGCCTACGGCCTGCGCTACGGCTCCGTCAAGTACGACATGGGCTTCCAGATGGGCCTCAAGGCCTTCACCGCCGCCGTCCTCGGCGGCATCGGCAACATCTACGGCGCCATGATCGGCGGCCTCGTCCTCGGCCTCGCCGAAACCCTCGCCACCTCCTACATCGACGGCATCCCCGGTATGCAGCAGCTCGGCGGCGGCGGCTGGGCCTCCGTATGGGCCTTCGTCCTGCTCATCCTCGTCCTGCTGTTCAGGCCACAAGGCCTGGTCGGCGAACGCGTCGCGGACAGGGCGTGACCACCATGGCAACCACCGACAAGACCACAGCCACCCCGCGCGGCCTCATCGCACTCCCGCAGAACGCCGCCCGCGCCCTCGTCGCCATAGGCGCCGTCGGCACCATCGCCAGCACGTTCATGTCCTGGACCTACACGTCCGAATTCCCCGGGGACCTCACCTACTACGGCTCCCCCGCCGGACTGCAGATCCTCGCCCTCGTCGCCGGCGTCCTCACCCTCCTGTACGCGCTCACCCTCTGGAACGTACGCGGCCTCAACTGGCTCAACCCGGCAGGCGCCACCGCGCCCGTCGCCCTCGCCGCCACCTCCGCGTTCGCCGTCAGCTGGTTCACCGCCATCGCCATCGCCGTCGACCTCAAGGGCCTCGTAGCCCTCGACCCCGGCGCCTACATCGCCGCGATCGCCTCACTCGCTGCCCTCCTCGGCGCCCTCGCGCTCCCCCAGCCCGGCGACACTCCCAAGAGCTACCTCACCAAGCCGGAGAACATCCCCGCGGCGGGCAGGCTCCCCGGCTGGGTCGAACGCCTGGTGATCTCCGCGGCCACCGCCGTCGCCCTGGTCGTCTTCGCCTACGGCATCGGCGTCGACCCCGAGGCCAGCGAAACGTTCCTTGGCTATCTGCTGCTTGTCATCTTCGGCGCCTGGGCACTCCTCACCGCCGGACTCTTCGACCGCCTCGCGGAACTCAACGCCCGCCACAAGGGCTTCGCCACCTCCATGGCGTTCCTCGCCGCGGCACTCTTCCCCTTCGTCGAGAACGACGAACACAACTCCAACCTCGGCGTGAACATCCTCGTCGTCGCCACCGTCGCCCTCGGCCTCAACATCGTCGTCGGCCTCACCGGCCTCCTCGACCTCGGATACGTCGCCTTCCTCGGCGTCGGCGCCTACGCGGCCGCCCTCGTCTCCGGCTCCGAGTTCTCCCGGTTCTCCGGCGTCCAGTTCCCCTTCTGGGCCGCCATGCTCACCGGCATGCTCGCCTCACTCGTCTTCGGCGTCCTCATCGGCGCCCCCACCCTGCGACTGCGCGGCGACTACCTCGCCATCGTCACCCTGGGCTTCGGAGAGATCTTCCGCATCACCGTCAACAACCTCGACGGCACCTCCGGCCCCAACATCACCAACGGCCCCAACGGCATCTCGATGATCCCCGACCTGGAGATCTTCGGCTTCAACTTCGGAACCTCGCACGACATCGGCTCGATCACCCTCGGCCGGTTCGCGAACTACTTCCTGCTGATGCTGATCATCACCGCGATCGTCGTGGTCGTCTTCAACAGGGCCGCGGACTCCCGCATCGGCCGCTCCTGGATCGCCATCCGCGAGGACGAGACCGCCGCCACCGCCATGGGCATCAACGGCTTCCGCGTCAAGCTCATCGCCTTCGCCCTCGGCGCCTCCCTCGCCGGCCTCGCCGGCACCGTCAGCGCCCACGTCGGCTACAGCGTCAACCCCGCCCCCTACCAGTTCGCCGGCTCCGTACCGCCGAACTCCGCCTTCCTGCTCGCCGCGGTCGTCCTCGGCGGCATGGGCACCGTCAACGGCCCCATCCTCGGCGCCACCCTCCTCTACCTCCTCCCCGAGAAGCTCGGCTTCCTCAAGGAGTACCAGCTCTTCGCCTTCGGCATCGCCCTCGTGGTCCTCATGCGCTTCCGGCCCGAAGGCATCATCGCCAACCGGCGCCGCCAGCTCGAATTCCACGACACAGGCCAACTCGACATCCCCGAAGACGGCCTCCCCGACACCACCGTCGGCGTCACCAAGGCAGGGGCGTGACCAGCATGACCACCACCACGGCCACCAGCCCCGTCCTCCAGGCAACCGGCGTCACCATGCGCTTCGGCGGCCTCACCGCCGTACGCAACGTCGACCTCACCGTCAACACCGGCGAGATCGTCGGCCTCATCGGCCCCAACGGCGCGGGCAAGACCACCTTCTTCAACTGCCTCACCGGCCTCTACGTCCCCACCGAGGGCACAGTCGCCTACAAGGGCAAGGTCCTCCCGCCCAAACCCCACCTGGTCACCAGCGCCGGCATCGCCCGGACCTTCCAGAACATCCGGCTCTTCGCCAACATGACCGTCCTGGAAAACGTCCTCGTGGGCCGCCACACCCGCACCAAGGAAGGCCTCTGGTCGGCCCTCCTTCGCGGCCCCGGCTTCCGCAAGGCCGAAGCCGCCTCCCGCGAACGCGCCATGGAACTCCTCGAGTTCATCGGCCTCGCCCACAAGGCCGACCACCTCTCCCGCAACCTCCCCTACGGCGAACAGCGCAAGCTCGAGATCGCCCGGGCCATGGCCAGCGAACCCGGCCTCCTCCTCCTGGACGAGCCCACCGCCGGCATGAACCCCCAGGAGACCCGCGCGACCGAAGACCTCGTCTTCGCCATCCGCGACCGGGGCATGGCCGTCCTCGTCATCGAGCACGACATGCGCTTCATCTTCAACCTCAGCGACCGCGTCGCCTGTCTCGTCCAAGGCGAAAAACTCGTCGAAGGCACCTCCGACGTCGTCCAGAACGACGACCGCGTCATCGCCGCCTACCTCGGCACCCCCTTCGAAGGCGCCCCCGGCGCCGAGGAGATCGCCGAAGTCGAAGCCGCCGAGGCCTCCGGAGCGAAGAGCACCACCAGCACGGAAGGACCCGCCCAGTGACCGCCCTGCTCGAGGTCGAGGACCTCAAGGTCGCCTACGGCAAGATCGAAGCCGTCAAGGGCATCTCCTTCACCGTCGAAGCCGGCCAGATCGTCACCCTCATCGGCACGAACGGCGCCGGCAAGACCACCACCCTGCGCACCCTCTCCGGGCTCCTCAAGCCCAGCAGCGGCCGCGTCATCTTCGACGGCAAGCCACTCACCGGCATCCCCGCCCACAAGATCGTCGCCCTGGGCCTCGCCCACTCCCCCGAGGGACGCCACATCTTCCCTCAGCTGACGATCACCGAGAACCTCCAGCTCGGCGCGTTCCTGCGCACCGACAAGGCAGGCATCGAAAAAGACATCCAGCGCGCCTACGACCTCTTCCCCATCCTGGGCGAACGCAGGAAGCAGGCAGCAGGCACCCTCTCCGGCGGCGAACAGCAGATGCTCGCCATGGGCCGCGCCCTGATGTCCCAGCCCAAGCTGCTCATGCTCGACGAGCCCTCCATGGGCCTCTCCCCGATCATGATGCAGAAGATCATGGCCACCATCGCCGAACTCAAGGCATCCGGCATGACCATCCTCCTCGTCGAGCAGAACGCCCAGGCGGCGCTCTCCCTCGCCGACCAGGGACACGTCATGGAGGTCGGCAACATCGTGCTCTCCGGCACCGGCGAGCACCTGCTGCACGACGACTCGGTCCGCAAGGCGTACCTGGGCGAGGACTGACGTCCCAGGACGGTATGTATGAGTGAGGCCCGCACCCCCGGCCGGGGGTGCGGGCCTCACTCGTACACCTGCGTGCCTCTGTGGCCGCGTCAGCCCTTGGCGGCCTTCTTCTCCTCGGCGTCCGCGATGACCGCCTCGGCGACCTGCTGCATCGACATACGCCGGTCCATCGACGTCTTCTGGATCCAACGGAACGCGGCGGGCTCCGACAGCCCGTACTCCGTCTGCAGGACCGACTTGGCGCGGTCGACCAGCTTGCGGGTCTCCAGGCGCTGGGTGAGGTCCGCGATCTCCTTCTCCAGCGTCCGCAGCTCGTTGAACCGCGAGACGGCCATCTCGATCGCCGGTACGACGTCGCTCTTGCTGAACGGCTTCACCAGGTACGCCATGGCCCCGGCGTCCCTGGCCCGCTCGACGAGGTCGCGCTGCGAGAAGGCGGTGAGCATCAGCACGGGGGCGATGGACTCGGCGGCGATCTTCTCGGCGGCCGAGATGCCGTCGAGCTTGGGCATCTTCACGTCGAGGATGACGAGGTCGGGGCGGTGCTCACGGGCGAGCTCGACGGCCTCCTCACCGTCGCCGGCCTCACCGACGACGGAGTAGCCCTCCTCTTCGAGCATCTCCTTGAGATCGAGCCGAATGAGCGCCTCGTCCTCGGCGATGACGACACGGGTCGTCAGCGGAGGCACGTGCGACTTGTCGTCGTCGGGCGCGTCTGCGGGCTGGGGCGACTCGGGGGCGGTCACGGGGGCTCCTTGTTCAGGGCAGAATGCTGCTGGCAAGAGCCTACCTATGTGATGCCGACTGTGGTCACCGGGTACACTCCGAACAGCACTCAGGCCGGGTTGGCGCAATTGGCTGACGCGGAGGTCTCAAACACCTCTGTCCGAAAGGACATGTGGGTTCGAATCCCATACCCGGCACCCCAAAGCGGATGTCCACGATCTCGTGAACATCCGCTTTTTGCTGCGCGCCGTCGCGATCAGTGACACAGAGTGTTCGCATGAAATTTCACGGCACTGACGTGCGACAGAACGCAGTCGCGCTCTTGCGTGAGGGCACGCGGAACGTGGATGTCGCCCGGCAACTCAACGTCCCCGTGGGCACTGTCGGCAAGTGGCTCCACGTGGACCGTTCAAAGCGCAACGAATGCCCGGGGCGACCAGAGCCGATGTGTCCCCGGTGCGACGATCGGCCCCTCGACGGGGCCGCGTACGCATATCTGCTGGGCCTCTATCTGGGCGATGGCTACATCGCCCACTGGTCTGGTCACCGGAGTCCCAGTCTCGTAATCACCTGCGACGACTCCTGGCCCGGCCTCATGGACGAGTGCGAGGTGGCCATGCGCACGGTCTTTCCGGACAACGCCGTCTGTCGCGCCGCCAAGATCGGTTGCCACGACGTGAAGCTCTACTCCAACCACCTTCGCTGTCTGTTCCCCCAGCACGGGACCGGCAAGAAGCACGAACGCGTCATCGCTCTCGAACCATGGCAACAGACGATCGTCGATTCACACCCCTGGCAGTTCATCCGAGGGCTCGTTCACTCGGACGGCTGCCGCATGACCAACTGGACCACGCGCCTCATCGCGGGCGAAAAGAAGCGCTACGAATACCCGCGGTACTTCTTCACCAATCTCTCCGAGGACATCAGGCGGCTTTACACCGACACCCTCGACAAGGTTGGTGTCGACTGGAAGCAGGCGAACTTCCGCAACATCTCCGTCGCCCGCAAAGCCTCCGTAGCCCTGATGGACCTCCACGTGGGCCCCAAGCACTGAACCGCGTAGGGCCCGCACGCCCTACTTCGGGCTGTCGTCCTCGCCGATGTGGTGGACCCTGACCAGGTTCGTCGAGCCGGAGACCCCGGGGGGTGAGCCCGCCGTGATCACCACCACGTCTCCCTTCTGGCAGCGTCCGTACTTCAGCAGCAGCTCGTCCACCTGGTCCACCATCGCGTCCGTGGACTCGACATGCGGGCCTAGATACGTCTCCACGCCCCACGTCAGCGTCAGCTGGGACCGCGTCGCCGGGTCCGGGGTGAAGGCCAGGAGGGGGATCGGGGACCTGTACCGGGACAGCCGCTTCACCGTGTCGCCGGACTGGGTGAACGCCACCAGGAACTTCGCACCGAGGAAGTCCCCCATCTCGGCCGCCGCCCGGGCCACCGCGCCGCCCTGGGTGCGGGGCTTGTTGCGGTCCGTGAGAGGAGGCAGGCCCTTGGCCAGGATGTCCTCCTCGGCCGCTTCCACGATCTTCGCCATCGTGCGTACCGTCTCGACGGCGTACTTGCCCACGCTCGTCTCGCCGGACAGCATCACCGCGTCCGTGCCGTCGATGACCGCGTTCGCGACGTCCGAGGCCTCGGCGCGGGTCGGGCGGGAGTTCTCGATCATCGAGTCGAGCATCTGGGTGGCGACGATGACCGGCTTGGCGTTGCGCTTCGCGAGCTTGATGGCGCGCTTCTGGACGATCGGGACCTGTTCGAGGGGCATCTCGACGCCGAGGTCGCCGCGGGCGACCATGATGCCGTCGAAGGCGGCGACGATGTCGTCGATGGCGTCGACGGCCTGGGGCTTCTCGACCTTGGCGATGACGGGGAGGCGGCGGTGTTCCTCGTCCATGATGCGGTGGACGTCGTCGATGTCGCGTCCATTGCGGACGAAGGAGAGGGCGATGACGTCGAAGCCGGTGCGCAGGGCCCAGCGCAGGTCCGCCTCGTCCTTGTCGGAGAGTGCGGGGACCGAGACTGCTACGCCGGGGAGGTTGAGGCCCTTGTGGTCGGAGACGACTCCGCCTTCGACGACCTTGGTGTGGACGCGGGGTCCGTCGACGGCGGTGACTTCGAGGCAGACCTTGCCGTCGTCGACGAGGACGCGTTCGCCGGGGGTGACGTCGGCGGCGAGGCCCGCGTAGGTGGTTCCGCAGGTGTGGCGGTCGCCCTCGACGCCTTCTTCGACGGTGATGGTGAAGGTGTCGCCGCGTTCGAGGAGTACGGGGCCTTCGGTGAAGCGGCCGAGCCGGATCTTCGGGCCTTGAAGGTCGGCGAGGAGGCCGATGCTGCGGCCGGTTTCGTCGGCGGCCTTGCGGACGTGCTGGTAACGCACCTCGTGTTCGGCGTAGGAGCCGTGGCTGAGGTTGAAGCGGGCCACGTCCATTCCGGCCTCGACCAGTGCCTTGATCTGGTCGTACGAGTCGGTGGCGGGGCCCAGGGTACAGACGATCTTTGCTCGGCGCATACTTCGAGCGTAGGCCTTACCGGTGGGTAGCGAATTGGCCCTGCATGACGACTCAACAACCGTTGAGTGAAGGGTTGTTGCCAACTGTTGAAGTGGGCGAGGGGGTGCTCCGATGAGCGTTTCGGGGCCCCGATTCACAAGTTCGGCGGCACCATCGTGAAGCGTGCGTTCACCTGTGCGAAGACTTGTTGGCGCTGTGGTTCCAGGTCGAGGGGTGCCGCCTCGTCCGCGACCTCGGCGCCGGCGAAGGCGGCGCGGCGCAGGGAGCGGGACTGGACTCCGTACTCCATGGGCTGTGCGGCCTCCGCGCCGACGTCCGCCAGTTCGACGAGGGCGGCGAGGGTGGTGCCGAGGGCCTCGGCGTATTCGCGCGCCCGTTGGACGGCTTCTCTCACCGCCTGTCGGCGGGCGTCGCGGTGGGCCGGGGAGTCGGGGCGCAGGGCCCACCAGGGGCCGTCGACGCGGGTGAGGTCGAGGTCGGCGAGGCGGCTGGTCAGTTCGCCGAGGGCGGTGAAGTCGGTGAGGTCGGCGGTGAGGTGGACGCGGCCGTGGTAGGCGCGGACGCGTTCGGCGCGGCCGTGTCTGGTGAGTTCGGGGGCGATGGTGAAGGCTCCCGTTTCGAGGCGTTCCACCGCGTCGCCGTATGTTTTCACCAGGTCGAGGACGGTGGCGTTGCGGCGGGTGAGGTCGTCCAGTGCGGAGCGGCGGTCGGTGCCTCGTGCGCTGACGGTGATGCCGATGCGGGCGATCTCGGGGTCGACTTCGAGGTGGGCTTCGCCGCGGACGGCGATGCGGGGGGCGTCGGGGGTGCCGTAGGGGACGGCGGTGGGGGCGGTGGTGGTTGCTGTGGGGTTCTCCGGGGTGGAGGTCATGCGCCCACTGTGTCACTCGTGCGGTGGTCGCGGACGGTGTTGCGGTGTCTGCCGGTCACCAGATCGAAACCTTCGGGGGCTGTTGCCGCCGGTCATGCTCGGGTCAGAATCTACGCGCGTCGTTGACCATTCCCCAAGGAGCACGAAACATGCCGTTGAACCGCCGGAAGTTCCTGAAGAAGTCCGCTGTGACGGGTGCGGGGGTGGCGCTGACCAGTGCTGTCGTGGCTCCGGCGGCTGAGGCCGCGGAGGGAGGGAAGCCTGTGAAGCCTTCGAAGCCGGTGAAGCGGTACTCGCTGACCGTGATGGGGACGACGGATCTGCACGGGCACATCTTCAACTGGGACTACTTCAAGAACGCGGAGTACTCCGACGCGAAGGGCAACGCGCAGGGGCTGGCCCGTATCTCGACGCTGGTGGAGCAGGTCCGCAGGGAGAAGGGGCGTTGCAACACGCTGCTGCTCGACGCGGGCGACACGATTCAGGGCACTCCGCTGACGTACTACTACGCGAAGGTGGACCCGATCACCGCGAAGGGTGGTCCGGTGCATCCGATGGCGCAGGCGATGAACGCGATCGGGTACGACGCGGTGGCGCTCGGGAACCACGAGTTCAACTACGGCATCGAGACGCTGCGCAAGTTCGAGTCGCAGTGCCGTTTCCCGCTGCTGGGTGCGAACGCGCTGGACGCGAAGACGCTGAAGCCGGCGTTTCCTCCGTACTTCATGAAGACGTTCCAGGTGAAGGGTGCTCCGCCGGTCAAGGTGGCGGTGCTGGGGCTGACGAACCCGGGTATCGCGATCTGGGACAAGGCGTATGTGCAGGGGAAGCTGACGTTCCCGGGTCTGGAGGAGCAGGCGGCGAAGTGGGTGCCGAAGCTGCGTTCGATGGGCGCGGACGTGGTGGTGGTGTCGGCGCACTCGGGGTCGTCCGGCACTTCTTCGTACGGTGACCAGTTGCCGTACATCGAGAACTCGGCGGCGCTGGTGGCGCAGCAGGTGCCGGGGATCGACGCGATTCTGGTGGGGCACGCGCACACGGAGATCGCGGAGCTGAAGGTCACGAACACGGCGACCGGGAAGACGGTGGTGCTGTCGGAGCCGTTGGCGTACGCGGAGCGGTTGTCGCTGTTCGATGTCGAGCTGGTCTTCGAGAAGGGGAAGTGGGCCGTCGAGTCGGTCGCGGCGAGTGTGCGCGACTCGAAGACGGTCGCGGACGACCCGAGGATCACCAAGCTGCTGAAGGACGAGCACGACGTGGTCGTGGCGTACGTCAACCAGGTGGTCGGTACGGCGACGGACACGTTGACGACGGTGGAGGCGCGTTACAAGGACGCTCCGATCATCGACCTGATCACGAAGGTCCAGGAGGACGTGGTCAGGGCGGCGATGGTGGGGACGTCGTACGCGTCGCTGCCGGTGATCGCGCAGGCGTCGCCGTTCTCGCGGACGTCGGAGATCCCGGCCGGCGAGGTGACGATCCGGGATCTGTCGAGTCTGTATGTGTACGACAACACGCTGGTCGCGAAGCTGCTGACGGGCGCGCAGGTGCGGGCGTACCTGGAGTACTCGGCGCAGTATTTCGTGCGGACGGCGGCGGGGGCGCCTGTTGACGTGGAGAAGCTGACGAACGCGGAGAACCGGCCGGACTACAACTACGACTATGTGTCGGGGTTGACGTACGACATCGACATCGCGCAGGCGGCGGGTTCGCGGATCAAGAACCTGGCCTACAACGGTGTGGCGCTGGATGACGCCCAGCAGTTCGTGTTCGCGGTGAACAACTACCGTGCCAACGGTGGCGGGGCCTTCCCGCATGTGGCGTCGGCGCCGGAGTTGTGGTCGGAGTCGACGGAGATCCGGACGCGGATCTCCGAGTGGGTGACGGCGAAGGGTGTGCTGGATCCGAAGGAGTTCGCGTCGGTGGACTGGAAGTTGACGCGGGACGGTACGCCGGTGTTCTAGCCGGCGGTCTGCGGTTTCTGGTGGCGGGCTGCCTCAGATTCCGTCGACGAGGGGGGTCAGCACATGGTGCTGGCCCTTTTCTCGTTCCTGGCTCTGTCGGGGGGTGGGGACGGCGGGCAGGGGTTGGTCGAGGCCGAAGGTGGTGAAGGCGGTTCGGGTGGGTTGGGGGTAGGGGGCGCTGCCGGTGAGGGAGTTGAGGATGGCGGCGCTGCGCCAGGCGACGAGTCCGAGGTCTGGGGTGCCGACGCCGTGGGTGTGGAGTTCGGCGTTCTGGACGTAGACGTGGCTGCCGGTGCCGGTGATGGCGGGGTCGAGGACGAGTCTGAACTGTTCGTCGATGCGGGGGCGTTGGGCGTTGTCGCGGCGGAGGTAGGGGTCGAGGCCGGCGAGGATGCGGTCGAGGGGGCGGTCTCGGTAGCCGGTGGCGAGGACGACGGCGTCTGTGGTGAGGCGGGAGCGGGTGCCCTGTTGGGTGTGTTCGAGGTGGAGTTCGACTTTGGTGGTGGCGACGCGGCCGGCGGTGCGGACGTGGACGCCGGGGGTGAGGACGGCGTCGGGCCAGCCGCCGTGGAGGGTGTGGTGGTAGAGCTCGTCGTGGATGGCGGCGATGGTGTCGGCGCTGATGCCCTTGTGGAGTTGCCATTGGGCGGCGATGAGGCGGTCGCGTACGGGTTCGGTGAGGGCGTGGAAGTAGCGGGTGTGGTCGGGGGTGAAGTGTTCGAGGCCGAGTTTGGAGTACTCCATGGGGGCGAAGGCTTCGGTCCGGCCCAGCCAGTGGATTTTCTCGCGTCCGGCGGGGCGGTGGCGCAGGAGGTCGAGGAAGATCTCGGCGCCGGTCTGTCCTGAGCCGATGACGGTGACGTGTTCGGCGGTGAGGAGCCGGTCGCGGTGGGCGAGGTAGTCGGCCGCGTGCAGGACGGGCACGGTGGGGGCTTCGACGAGGGGTTTGAGGGGTTCGGGGATGTAGGGCTCGCTGCCGATGCCGAGGACGACGTTCTTCGTGTAGGTGCGGCCGAGAGCTTCGGCTTCGCCGTCGGTGTCGAGTTGGGTGTAGTCGACTTCGAAGACGTCTCGTTCGGGGTTCCAGCGGACGGCGTCGACCTGGTGTCCGAAGTGGAGTCGGGGGAGGTTCTGGCTGACCCAGCGGCAGTAGGCGTCGTATTCGGCGCGCCGCGTGTGGAAGCGCTCGGCGAAGTAGAACGGGAAGAGCCGGTCGAGGCTCTTGAGGTAGCTGAGGAAGGACCAGGGGCTGGTGGGGTCGGCGAGGGTGACCAGGTCGGCGAGGAAGGGGACTTGGACGGTGGAGCCGTCGATGAGGAGACCGGGGTGCCAGTCGAAGCGGGGGTGTTGTTCGTAGAAGACGGTGTCGAGGTCGGGGAGGGGCTGGGCGAGGGCTGCGAGGGAGAGGTTGCAGGGGCCGATGCCGATGCCGACGAGGTCGTGGGGGGTGTCCGGGGTGTCGGGGGCGGGGGCGCCGGGGGCCGGGATGTCGGCGGGTGTGGGGGGTGTCATCGGGGGGTGTTTCCTTCCACAAGTCTCAGGAGTGCTGCCAGGTCGTCGGGGCGGGTGTGGGGGTTGAGGAGGGTGGCTTTGAGCCAGAGGCGGCCGTCGAGGTGGGCGCGGCCGAGGACGGCGCGGCCGTCGTGGAGGAGTTTCCGGCGTACGTCGGCTACGGCGTCGTCGGTTGCTTCGACGGGCCGGAAGAGGACGGTGCTGATGGTGGGCGCGTCGTGGAGTTCGAAGCCGGGGTGGTCCTGGATCTGGCGGGCGAACTCCTGGGCGTGCTCGCAGACCTGGTCGACGAGGGCGGCGAGTCCTTGGCGGCCGAGGGTTTTGAGGGTGACGGCGATTTTGAGGATGTCGGGTCGTCGGGTGGTGCGCAGCGAGCGGCCGAGGAGGTCGGGGAGGCCTGCTTCGGTGTCGTCGTCGGCGTTGAGGTAGTCGGCGCGGTGGGCGAGGGCGGTGAGGTCGCCCGGGTTCTTGACGGTGAGGAGGCCTGCGGCGACGGGTTGCCAGCCGAGTTTGTGCAGGTCGAGGGTGACGGTGTCGGCGTGTTCGAGGCCGGTGAGTTTGGGGCGGTGGCGTTGGCTGAAGAGGAGTCCCCCGCCGTAGGCGGCGTCGATGTGGAGTCGGGCGCCGTGGACGGCGCAGAGGGCGGCGATCTGGGGCAGTGGGTCGATGAGTCCGGCGTCGGTGGTGCCGGCGGTGGCGGCGACGAGGAGGGAGCCGCGGGGGCCTGCCAGTGCCGTCAGGGCTTCGTCGAGGGCGGCGGGATCGAGGGTGCCGGCGGGGGCGGGGATCACGACGGATTCGGGGAGTCCGAGGAGCCAGGCGGCGCGGGGCAGGGAGTGGTGGGCGTTGGCGCCGTGGACGAGGCGGACGCCGGGGTGGGCCTCGCGGGCGAGGAGCAGGGCGAGTTGGTTGGACTCGGTGCCGCCGGTGGTGACGAGGGCGTCGGCGGCGCCGGTCTCGGCGGCGAGGGCGCGGGTGACGAGGGTTTCGAGTTCGGAGGCGGCCGGGGCCTGGTCCCAGGAGTCGAGGGACGGGTTGAGGACGCAGGCTGCGAGATCGGCGGCGGTGGCGACGGCGAGGGGTGGGCAGTGGAGGTGGGCGGCGCAGTGGGGGTGGGCGGGGTCGGCGGCGCCTTCGGCCAGGGCGCGTACGAGGTCGTGGAGGGCGCCCGGGTCGCCCTGGTCGGGCAGGACGTCTCCGAGGGCGTCGCGCATGCGCTGGGCGACGGTGGCGGGTCCGCCGGCCGGGAGGGGGCCTCGGCGCGCGTGTCCGCCTTCGGCGAGGGCGTCGAGGACCGTGTCGAGCAACGGCCGCAGGGCGTCGGGGCCTTGGGCGCCCGAGGCGAGGGGCGGTATGCGCATGGTGGTCCTCCCGGGGCGCGTGGCTGGGGAGTTCCAGCTTGGACGGGGCTGGGGCGACGCGCCCGGGAAGACCAACGATCGGAACCCGAAAGGGGGTACGGGGGTTGCGTGGGGCGGGTGTGGGGGGGCAGGGGGTGTCCCCTGCCCCACGCGCGCGCCTGTGCGCCGGTCGGTTGTCCGTGCCCGTTCCGGCCCGCTGGGGCGTTCCTGGGGCGTTACGCCTGTTCCGAAGCCCCTTCCCGGACGCGCAGTGCGCGCGCCAGGTCGTCGAGCTGGTCGATGAGTTTGCGGCTCAGGGACGGTATGGGGGCGGCGTCGCGCAGGCACTTCTCGCCGAGCCGGAGGGTTTCGGGGGTGACGGCGCCCGCCGGGAAGGCCCAGCGGCCGGCGGCGTCGGCCATGGCGGGGCCTCGGCGGGCGGCGACGGCGACGGCGTCGGTCCAGTACCGCTTGACGTACTCCTCGGTGAGGTCGGTCTGTTCGGGCTGCCAGAAGCCCTGGGCGGTGGCGACGAAGAGGTAGTTGGAGAGGGTGTCCTCGGTGAACATCTGTTCCCAGGCGCGGCGTTTGGTCTCGGGGTCGGGCAGTGCGGCGCGGCAGCGGGCGGCGCCTTCCTGGCCGGAGGCGCTGGGGTCGCGGGCGAGTTCCGCGTCGATCTCCGTCTCGTCGGTGGCGCCCAGTACGGCGAGGCGGGCCAGGACACGCCAGCGCAGTTCGGGGTCGAGTTCGGGGCCGCCGGGGACGGTGCCGTCGGCGAGCCAGGCGGCGATGGTGTCGGGGTGGGCGGCGACGGCGATGAAGTGGCGTACGGCGATGAGGCGCAGGCCGGGGTGGTCGCCGTCCTCGGTGCGGCGGATGAGGTCGCGGCACAGTGAGGCGAGGGTGGCGAGGGCCGCGGGGCGTTCCCGCGGGGGCAGGTAGCGGTCGGCGACGACGGTGGAGGCGAAGGTGAGGACGCCCTGGACGAGGGCGAGGTCCGTTTCGCGCGGGAGGTGGGCGCGGACGGTCTCCAGGTAGTCGGCGGGCGGGAGTTGGCCGTCGCGTACGGCGTCGCGCAGGGCGTTCCAGACGACGGCGCGGGTGAGCGGGTCGGGGATGCCGGAGAGGGCGCTGCGGACGGTCTTGAAGGACTCGGTGTCGAAGCGGACCTTGGCGTAGGTCAGGTCGCCGTCGTTGACGAGGAGCAGGGCGGGGCGTTTGCCGATGGGGTGCGGGGCGTCCTGCGGGATGTCGAGGTCGAGGCGCTCGCGGAGGGCGAGGGTGCCGTCGCCGGCCACGTCGTGGTCGTAGAGGCCTATGGCGACGCGGTGGGGGCGGGTGCCGTCGTGGCGGACGGTGAGGGTGTAGCCGGCCGCGTCGCCGTTGGTGAGGCGTGGGGTGAGGGTGTCGACGCCGGTGGTGCGCAGCCAGGCGTCGGCCCAGGCGTGGACGTCGCGTTCGGTGGTGGCGGCGAGGGAGTCGATGAAGTCGGCGAGGGTGGCGTTGCCGAACTTGTGCCGGGCGAAGTGGGTGTTGATGCCGGTGAGGAAGTCCTTCTCGCCGAGCCAGGCGACGAGTTGGCGCAGGGCGGAGGCGCCCTTGGCGTAGGAGATGCCGTCGAAGTTGACGAGGGCGGCGGCGGTGTCGTCGACGGCTTCGGGGGCGACGGGGTGAGTGGAGGGGCGCTGGTCGGCGTCGTAGCCCCAGGCCTTGCGGGAGACGCCGAAGTCGGTCCAGGTGTCGGTGTAGCGGGTGGCTTCGGTGAGGGTCTGGTAGCCCATGTACTCGGCGAAGGACTCGTTGAGCCAGATGTCGTCCCACCACTGGAGGGTGACGAGGTCGCCGAACCACATGTGGGCCATCTCGTGGGCGATGACCATGGCGCGGGTCTGGCGTTCGGTGTCGGTGACGGCGGAGCGGTAGACGAACTCGTCGCGGAAGGTGACGAGGCCGGGGTTCTCCATGGCGCCGAAGTTGAACTCGGGGACGAACGCCTGGTCGTAGGAGTCGAAGGGGTAGGGCTCCTCGAACTTCTCGTGGTAGCGGTCGTAGCACGCGCGCGTGATGTCGAGGAGTTCGTCGGCGTCGGCGTCGAGGTGGGGGGCGAGGGAGCGGCGGCAGTGGAGGCCGAAGGGGAGGCCGCGGTGTTCGCTGCGGACGGAGTGCCAGGGGCCGGCGGCGACGGCGACGAGGTAGGTGGAGATGCGGGGGGTGGGGGCGGCCTGCCAGAGTCCGTCGGCGGTCTCGGTGGTGATGCCGTTGGCGAGGACGGTCCAGCCCTCGGGGGCGCGGACGGTGAACTCGAAGACGGCCTTGAGGTCGGGCTGGTTGAAGTTGGCGAAGACGGCGGCCGCGTCCTCCAGGGACATCTGGGTGTAGAGGTAGGTCTCGTTGTCGACGGGGTCGGTGAAGCGGTGCATGCCCTCGCCGGTGCGGGAGTAGCGCATCGCGGCGTCCACGCGCAGTTCGTGCTCGCCCTCGGCGAGGCCGGTCAGGGGCAGTCGGCCGTCGGTGAGGGTGCTGGTGTCCAGGGGGCGGCCGTCGAGGGTGGCGGAGCGCAGCTCGGCGGGCCTGACCTCGACGAATGTGTCCGCGCCGGTGTGGCCCGCCGTCACCGCGAAGCGGATCACGGTACGGGAGTCGAAGGTGTCGTCCCCGGTGGTGAGGTCGAGTTCGACCGTGTACCGGTGGACGTCCAGGAGGGTGGCACGGGCTTGCGCTTCGTCGCGCGTCAGTACGGACATGGAGGACATGCTGCCTGATGCCGCTGACAGGGCACAGGGGCGGATCGGTACACGGTGTTTGTCCGTTCGTGCGCCCCTGCCTCCGGTGCGGCTCGCGAGACCGTTTGTGGGCCGTTCGCGGCCCGTTCGCGGCCCGTTGGCGGTGCGTGGGCGCGGCGCGCTAGGCGCGGTCGTCCTCCAGGGCGTGGGTGAGTGTGTCGTGGTCCTTGACGAGGGCGCGGAGGTCCCGCACTTCCTGTTCGAGGGCCTGGTGGCGGCGGTGGGCGTCGTAGAGGTAGCGGACCTTGGTGCGCAGGGTCCAGGGGTCGATGGGTTTGGTGACGAGGTCGGCGACGCCGAGTCGGAAGGCGGCGGAGGTGAGTTCGGCGTCGGGGCCGAAGCCGGTGAGCAGGACGACGGGGATGTGCTGGGTCTGTTCGAGGCGGCGCAGGTAGCGCACGACGTCGAGGCCGCCGTCGCCGGGCATGCGGACGTCGAGCAGGAGGAGGCCGACCTGCCCGCGCAGTACCTGTTTGAGCGCCTCGTCGCCGCTGGTGGCGCGGGCGAGCGGGTGGCCGAGGGGGGCCAGGGCGCTCTCCAGGGCGTAGAGGGTGTCCTCGTGGTCGTCGACGATGAGGATCCTGGCATCCGACGGCATGGCCCGACGTCCCCTCCCGTGTGGACAACCAACAGGTGCCCGTGGCTGCTGACGCGCAGTGCTCGTCGCCTCACCGCGAGTGCACATTGCGTGCACTGCGCAGCATGCCCCGCGGGTGCCCGGCTGTCACGCCCCGGTGGTCAACTCACCGGCGGTTTCCCGCCGTTCAGGGCGTCGTCGGCGATGCGTTCGTGGTGTCGGATCACCTCGGCGATGATGAAGTTGAGGAGTTTCTCGGCGAAGGCGGGATCGAGGTTGGCGCTTTCGGCGAGTCGGCGCAGCCGGGCGATCTGCTGGGCCTCGCGGTTGGGGTCGGCGGCGGGCAGCTGATGGGCGGCTTTGAGGTGGCCGACCTGCTGGGTGCACTTGAAGCGCTCGGCGAGCATGTGGACAACGGCGGCGTCGATGTTGTCGATGCTCTCGCGCAGCCGCCCCAGTTCCGCGCGGATCGCGGGGTCGACTTCACGGTTGTTGCTGGTGGTCATGGGCGTCCACATTACGTGGCGCGAATCGGGCGGACGCGTGGGGCGTCGGGGTTTCACGGGGTGGGTGAGGTAGGCGCGATCTCGGCGTTACGTGACGTACGGGTGTTCGACTTTCGGGGGTCGGCGGGGCCGTGGACACGGTTGCTCCAGCCGCCGGGGACGGCGCGTCGCCGCTGGGCACGGAAGCGGACGGGGGCCATGCCGACGCGGCGGGCGAACAGGCGCGAGAAACAGGCAGAACCCCGGGCGCTACCCGGCATGCGGACGTTCGATCAACGGCGGGTCGGCAGGGTCGGGAACACGGTCGCTCCAGCCGCCAAGGACAGCGCGTCGCCGCTGGACGCGGAAGCGGACGGGGGCCATGCCAGCGCGGCGGGCGAACAGGCGCGAGAAACAGGCAGAACCCCGGGCGCTACCCGGCATGCGGACGTTCGATCAACGGTGGATCGGCGGGATCGGGAACACGGTCGCTCCAGCCGCCAAGGACAGTGCGTGGCCGCTGGACGCGGAAGCGGACGGGGGCCACGCCGGCGCGGCGGGCGAACAGGCGCGAGAAACAGGCGGAACCCCGGGCGCTACCCGGCATGCGGACGTTCGATCAACGGCGGGTCGGCAGGGTCGGGAACACGGTCGCTCCAGCCGCCAAGGACAGTGCGTCGCCGCTGGACGCGGAAGCGGACGGGGGCCATGCCAGCGCGGCGGGCGAACAGGCGCGAGAAACAGGCGGAACCCCGGGCGCTACCCGGCATGCGGACGTTCGATCAACGGCGGGTCGGCAGGGTCGGGAAC
>NZ_JBEYVP010000015.1:208680-229016 GCF_040644035.1 Streptomyces sp. NPDC047042
AACACGGTCGCTCCAGCCGCCAAGGACAGTGCGTCGCCGCTGGGCACGGAAGCGGACGGGGGCCATGCCGACGCGGCGGGCGAACAGGCGCGAGAAACAGGCGGAACCCCGGGCGCTACCCGGCATGCGGACGTTCGATCACCGGTGGATCGGCGGGATCGGGAACACGGCCGCTCCAGCCGCCAAGGACAGTGCGTCGCCGCTGGGCACGGAAGCGGACGGGGGCCATACCGACGCGGCGGGTGAAGAGCCGGGAGAGGTAGGCGGAGCCCGGGCGCTACCTGGCATGCGGGTGTTCGATCATCGGTGGGTCCGCGGGGTCGGGGACACGGTCGCTCCAGCCGCCGGGGACCGTGCGCCGCTGCAGGGCGCGGAAGCGGACCGGGGCCATGCCCACGCGGCGGGTGAACAGGCGGGAGAAATAGGCGGGGTCGTCGTAGCCGACGCGGTGGGCGATGGTGGCGACGGGCAGTTCGGTGGTGGCGAGGAGTTCCTTGGCGCGGCTCAGTCGGATGCCGAGGAGGTAGTCCTTGGGGCTGCAGCCGGCGCCGCGTCGTACGGCGGTGCGCAGTTCGGCCGGGGTCATGCCGTGCCGGGCGGCGTGTTCGGCGACCGTCAGGGGGCGGCAGGCGTCGCGGGCGAGGGCGGCGAGGACCTGGTCGCCGTCAGGTGCGAGGTCGGCGCGGGTGCGGCGCAGGGTGACGAGGAGTTCGTGTACGGCGGCGGCCGTCTCGACCTCGAGGATGGGGTTGTCGCGGCGTGCGGCGCGGGCCATGCGCCGGATCACGGCTCGGGCGGGGCCCGCGTCGGTGAGGGGGACGAGGGGCCGCTCCGGTTCGATGTAGCCGAGTTCGGCGTACGTGGCGGTGGCGGGGCCGGTGAAGTCGACGAACGCCTCGTCCCAGCCGGTGTCGGGGTCGGGCCCGTAGTGGTGGGCGGTGCCGGGGGTGAGCCAGATCAGGGTGGGCGCGGTGACGGGCCTGCGGTGTCCGTCGGCGCCCTGGAACCAGCCCCGGCCGCTGCTGACGACGACGGCCACGTGGTGGTCGAGGACACGTGGGCCGACGGTGGGCAGGGCGCCGTGCTGAAGGCCCACGCCGAGGCAGACGAGGCCGAGCCGGTGGTGGGCGGGCGCGGGGCTGAAGAAGCGCATCCAGGTGCGGTACATCCGCGTTCCTCCCGCCCGCGTCGCGGTCGCCTCTCCGAGCCGCCGGTCCGGGAGCCGGGGCCAGGGCCCAGGGTCTGAGAGGTCCAAGGTCCAAGGTCCAACTGGCGCCGATCTTCGTCCATGGACGCGGTCGGCCGCCAGGGGTGCGGACGGGACACCCGGGCGAGTTCACGGGTGGGGGCGCTCCCCCAGGTACGGGGACACGCCGCGGCGGCGCTCTCCGGGTACGGGGACACGCCGCGGCGGCGCTCTCCGGGTACGGGGACACGCCGCGGCGGCGCTCTCCGGGTACGGGGATGCGCCGCAGCGGCGCTCTGCGGGCTCGGGGACGCGCCGCGGCCCGAACCGCCGCCCACGCCTGCCGTGTTGGGCGTGCGGCCCCGCGCGCGCGACGGAAGGGGCGCCGCCGATCGCCGTACTCGACGCCCGGTTTCCAGTTCCAGGAACGCGGCCCGGGTCAGACCCGGCGGCCCGGGTGGCGACGCGTGCGGCCGTATCCGGCGGAGCTGGCCGCCCCGCCGGACTCGGGGCCCTACAGCGCGGACGCCGCCCGGGCTATGTCCTTCGCGAACGTGGACACCTGGGAGTAGACGCCGGGTACGCCGGGCCGGGCGCAGCCGTCGCCCCAGCTGACGATGCCGACCTGGATCCAGGCGCCGGTGTTGTCCCTGCGGAACATGGGCCCACCGGAGTCGCCCTGGCAGGTGTCGACGCCGCCCGCGAGGTAGCCGGCGCACAGTTCGTCACCGGGCACCAGACGCTTGCCGTAGTGCAGTTTGCAGCCCGCGTCGCTGATGTACGGGACGGTGGCCTTCAGGAGCTTGGTGGTGCCGGTGCCCTGGTTCTCCTTGGTGTCGCCCCAACCCGCGATGGTGAACGTGCCGCGGTTGTACTGCGTGGTCGTGGCGATCTTGAGCGTGGGCTTGTTGATCGGCCGGGCGAGCTTGATGAGCGCCCAGTCCTTGCCCATGCCGTCGTAGCCCGGGGCCTGGCGGACCTTGGTCGACCTGACCTTGATCGCGCCCGAGGCGTTCAGGTCGGCGACACCCGCGGTGACGGTGATGCCGGTGTTGGCACCGGAGCCGTCCACACAGTGGGCGGCGGTAAGGACGACGTCCTGCTTGTAGAGCGCGCCGCCGCAGCCCATCGAGAGGTGCACCAGCCACGGGAACTCGTTCTGCGCGGCGGGCGTTCCTCCTATGACCGGCGCGGGCGCGGCCTGGGCGGCCAGCGGCTGGAGGCTCGCGATCGCGAGGGCCGTGGCCCCGACCGCCGCTGCCCGCTTGACCATGGAGAGACCTCTTCCGGCCGACGAGGTAGGGATCAACGTACGTCCTTTCGTATGTGCGGGGGTGTGATGACAAAGAACGCAAGTATGAAGATCGAGGCGGGTGCGGGGCAAGGGCATAACTCACGTGCCGTTGAGGGAACCGGACGGAAGGAGATCCGCTCTTACTGACGGCACCCCGGCACGTATCGTGGAGAGGGTTCAGGGCGTCTGGGGGTGAGGACGTGGCGAACGGCGGACCGGTCGAGCACGGCTACCCACATCTGGAGACGGTGCGGGCCGCGATCAACGCGCTCTACAAGAGGCTGTCGTACGACACCGTCCAGACCTTCTCGACCAGCGTGGCCCCTGTCGACGTGGCCTTCTGCGACACCGACGACCTGTATCTGGGCGCACAGCGCGTGGCCCACGAGATGGTGCGCCACTACCACCTCCCGGACGCGCGCATGATCGTCGGCTTCCGCGAGATGACCCACGCGGCGAATGTCGAACTGGCGGCGGGGCCCGAGTACTTCATCGAGTTGAACGACCGTTTCCGCACCCACCGCAGGGACATCGGCGCTGCCCTCGCCCACGAGGTGATGCACGTCTATCTGCACCGCCTGGACCTCTCCTTCCCCGGCACCCGCGACAACGAGATCCTCACGGACACGGCGGCGGCCTACCTGGGCGCGGGCTGGCTGCTCCTGGACGCCTTCCGGGAGGACGCGACCTCCTCGCAGAAGCTCGGCTATCTCACCCCGGAGGAGTTCGGGTACGTCCTGGCCAAGCGCGCGCTGGTCTTCGACGAGGACCCGGCGATCTGGTTCACCAGCCCGCAGGCGTACACGGCGTACACGGCGGGCAGGGAGCTGGCCCGCCGGGACACCCGCCAGCCCCCGCTGACAGCGGCCGGCTGGGCGGGCCGCCGACAGTACGCGCGCGACCGCCGCCACGCCCAGGACCAGCACGCGCCGACGGCTTCCCAACCGCCCGGTGTCCCGTACAGCTTCACGCCCGACAGACAGGAGGAACACGACCGGCTGCGGGTCTCGTTCCCCTGCCCGACCTGTCACCAGCGCATCAGGGTGCCGGTGCGAGGGCGGATGCGGGCGCGGTGCGGGGTGTGCCGGACGGTGCTGGAGTGCGACACGTGACATCAGGGAAACGTGGGGCATTTCACCCCGAAACCCTTTGCCCCACCGCCTCTTGGGGAGCGATGGTCGGAAGGTATGAACGGGCAGCGACCTCCGAACGGCAGTGAGCGCGAACGCGATCTCTTCACCGCGGTGTACGAAGGTGACGAGGACGCGGTCGTACGGCTGCTGCGCCTCGGTGTGAGCCCGGAAGCGGTGGACGAGGACGGCCAGACCGCCCTGTACGTGGCGGCGGTGAGCGACGCGCCCGGCATCGTACGGCTGCTGCTGTCCGCCGGGGCCGCGCCCGACCGGCTGAGCGCGGGCTCCGACCTCCCGCTGTGCGGCGCGGCCTGCGGCGGCCACACCGAGGTCGTACGCGCCCTGCTCGCTTCCGGGGCCGTGCCGGACGCGGTGGAGGCGTTCGGTTTCACGGCCCTGGCCTGGGCCCTGCGATGCGGTCACGCGTCGGTGTCCGAGGCCCTCCTGGCAGCGGGCGCCGACCCGAACCGCCCCGGCCCCACCGGCGAACCCCCACTGGTCACCGCGGCCCGCCGGGGCTCTGCCGCCTGCGTACGTTCCCTGCTGGCCCACGGCGCCGGGTCGAGGGTGGAAGCACTGACAGAGGCACGCCGCTGGACCCGCCTGGACATCGCGGCAGAACTCCGGGCGAGCCTGGCCCGCGCCCACGGCTTCGGCGGCGAGTACGTGACGCGCC
Organism: Streptomyces sp. NPDC047042; assembly: GCF_040644035.1. Classification (NCBI taxonomy): domain Bacteria; kingdom Bacillati; phylum Actinomycetota; class Actinomycetes; order Kitasatosporales; family Streptomycetaceae; genus Streptomyces; species Streptomyces sp. NPDC047042. The sequence goes on from NZ_JBEYVP010000015.1 coordinate 212,970, forward strand.
GCTGGCCGGAGACCGTAGCCGTGGAACTCGTCCGAGACGGAACCACGGTGGCAGGCACAGACCAGGGAACCGGCCATGCGGAGATCGTGGAGGTACTGGAGGGGGCACTGGGCCTAGGGTGAGAACACACTCGCCTGCTGCCGCATGACAGCCCGGCCCGCACCCCCCCCAGCCCGTCCGGCGTTTGAGGACAAGGCCCGTTCAGGGCCGAAGCGGGGGTCTGGGGGCGGCAGCCCCCGGGGATGGGACGGGTAGGGGCGGCGGGGGCGAAAAAACAGGCCGAACCCCCATCACCCGTCCCCGACACCCTTGTTGACCGTAGCCGCATCCAAAAACGCCGGCCGCTCCCCCCCACCATGCACCAACAAGCTCGCCCCACTGACATACGCAGCCGCATCGGACGCGAGAAACACCACCGCACCCCCCACATCCCCCGGCTCCGCCAGCCGCCCCGCGGGAACCGTGCGAGCAACAGCCTCCACCCCGTCAACACCCCCGTAGTGCAGATGGGACTGTTCCGTGCGAACCATGCCGACGACAAGCGTGTTGACCCGTACCTCCGGAGCCCACTCCACGGCCATCGACCGAGCGAGATGCTCCAGCCCCGCCTTGGCGGCCCCATACGCGGCGGTCCCCGGCGAGGGCCTGCTCCCGCTGACGCTGCCGATCATCACGACGGACCCCCGGGCCCGCTTCAGCTGCTCGTACGCGGCAAGGGAGACAGTGAGCGGCGTGATCAGATTCAACTCGACAACACGCACATGCCGCTCGACATCCGCACCCCCACCCGCCCCCGCACCACCCCCGCCCAGAGGCCGATAGGGACTGCCCCCCACGTTGTTGACAAGCACATCGAGCCGAGGCAGCCCCCCGACGAAGTCGTACACGGCGGCCCGGTCCCGAAGATCGACGGCCCTGAACTCCACACCAGGCAAGGGGACTTCGGGGGACCGCCGGGCACAGACCACCACCTCCGCCCCCGCCTCGGCGAGGGCACGCGCGACCCCCGCGCCGACTCCCCGGGTACCACCGGTGACCAGCGCGACCCGGCCACTCAGACCACCACTCACCGCACCGCCCACCGAACCCCTCCCCCCGCCCCTCCCCGAGCCGTTCACAGCCGTTCGATGATCGTCACGTTCGCCTGTCCCCCGCCCTCACACATCGTCTGGAGCCCGAACCGCCCACCCGTGCGCTCCAGTTCGTGCAGAAGGGTCGTCATCAGCTTGACGCCGGTCGCTCCGAGGGGATGACCGAGGGCTATCGCACCGCCGTTGACGTTGACCCTGGCCGGATCCGCGCCGGTCTCCTTCAGCCAGGCCAGCACCACCGGCGCGAACGCCTCGTTGATCTCGACGAGGTCGATGTCGTCAATGGACATGCCGGTCTTCTTGAGGGCGTGCGCGGTGGCCGGGATGGGCGCCGTCAGCATCCGGATGGGGTCCTCGCCGCGTACGGAGAGATGGTGGACGCGCGCCCGGGGCCGCAGCCCGTGTTCGCGTACCGCCCGCTCGGAGGCGAGCAGCATCGCGGCGGCGCCGTCGGAGACCTGGGAGGAGCAGGCGGCGGTGATGGTGCCGCCGTCGATGACGGGTTTCAGGCCGGCCATCTTGGCCAGGGAGGTGTCCCGGCGTGGCCCCTCGTCGACGCCCACCGTCTCGTAGGGCACGGTCTCGCGCGTGAAGCGGCCCTCGTCGATGGCGCGGACCGCCCGCTCGTGCGAGAGCAGGGCGAACTCCTCCTGGTCCTGCCTGCTGATGCCCCACTTGGCGGCGATCATCTCGGCGCCGGCGAACTGGTTCACCGGCCGCTCCCCGTACCGTGCCCGCCAGCCCGCGCTGCCCGCGAAGGGGCCCTCCGTGAGCCCGAGGGGCAGGGCCGCCTGGCGGGAGGCGAAGGCGATCGGGATCATCGACATGTTCTGGACGCCGCCCGCGACAACGAGGTCCTGGGTGCCGGACAGCACGGCCTGCGCGGCGAAGTGCACGGCCTGCTGGGAGGACCCGCACTGCCGGTCGACGGTCACGCCCGGCACCTCCTCGGGCAGCCCGGCGGCCAGCCAGCTGGTGCGGGCGATGTCACCGGCCTGCGGTCCGACGGTGTCCAGGCACCCGAAGACGACGTCCTCGACGGCGGCAGGGTCGACCCCGGACCGCGTCATGAGTGCCGTCAGCGCGTGCGCGCCGAGGTCCGCCGGATGGACACCGCTCAGACCACCTCCGCGCCGCCCGACGGGCGTACGGACCGCTTCGACGATATAGGCCTCGGCCATGGCAACTCCCTCACAGGGCTACACAATGTGGCTGCGCGATCGGGCTATTCACGTACGGCGATCCCGTCCAGCACCATCGACAGGTACTGGCGGGCGATCTCCTCCGGGCTGTGCTGTCCGCCCGGCCGGTACCAGGACGCGGCCACCCACACGGTGTCGCGCACGAAGCGGTAGGTGAGACGGATGTCGAGGTCGGCGCGGAAGACCTCGGCGGCGACCCCGCGTTCGAGCGTGGACAGCCACGCCTTCTCGAATCTGCGCTGCGACTCGGCGAGGAACGCGAACCGCTCCTGCGTGACGAGCTGCTGGGACTCCTTCTGGTAGATCGCGACGGCGGCGCGGTGCCGGTCGATCTCCCGGAACGACTCGGTGACCAGCGCCTCCAGCGTTTCGCGCGGCCCGGACTCGGCGTCCAGGACGGTGTCGTAGCCGTTCCACAGTTCGTCGAGGAACGTGCGCAGGATCTCCTCCAGCATCGATTCCTTGGAGTCGAAGTGGTAATAGAGGCTGCCGGCGAGCATGCCGGCGTGGTCCGCGATCTTGCGTACGGTGGTGGCGTTGTAGCCCTGTTCGGCGAACACCTCGGCGGCGGTGTCGAGGAGTTCACGGCGACGGGCGGGCACGGCGGTCACCTGGGACTTCTTCTTCGTAGGAGGCACGTGCCCATTGTGGTCCCAGTCATGAGCCGGCCTACGGGTGCTGGCTGCTGACGGAGACGACTTCTCCGGTCAGGTAGGAGGAGTAGCCGGAGGCCAGGAACACGATGACGTTGGCGACCTCCCAGGGCTCGGCGTACCGCCCGAAGGCCTCACGGGCCGTCAGTTCGGCCAGGAGTTCGGGGGTGGTCACCTTCACGAGGTGGGGATGCATGGCGAGGCTCGGTGACACGGCGTTGACCCGGACCCCGTACTCGGCCGCCTCGATCGCCGCGCTGCGGGTCAGCGCCATGACGCCGGCCTTCGCGGCGGCGTAGTGCGCCTGACCGGCCTGGGCCCGCCAGCCGACGACGGACGCGTTGTTGACGATCACTCCCCCGGAACCATCTGAACCACCCGACCCGCTCTCGCGAAAGGCGCGCAACGCGGCCCGTACGCACCGGAACGTGCCGCCCAGTGTCACATCCAGCACCTTCGACCACTGTTCGTCCGTCATGTCGACGAGGGTCGAAGTGCCCCCGAGACCGGCGTTGTTGACGACTATGTCGAGGCGGCCGTGCACGCGCACGGCCATGTCGAAGAGTGCCTGCACCTGGCGTTCGTCGGTGACGTCGCAGGGCAGCGCGTCGACACCGTCGAACTCCCCCGCAAGCTCCCCCTCGTACTCCTTGAGCCGCCGTGAGTGCGCGTCGCTGATCAGCACGCGAGCGCCCTCCTCCAGGAAGCGGCGGGCGGTGGCCCCGCCGATCCCCGCGCCCGCGGCTGCCGTGATCACGGCGGTGCGGCCCTTCAGCAGCCCATGTCCGGGTACGTACGCCGGACTGTCGACGTCTCCCATGAACCCACCGTAACCTACCAAACACTTGTTAGGGAAGGTGATGGGCCGGAGGACTCGGACTCTCAGTGGTGGTGATCGCCGCTGGTGAGTTCCCGGTACTCCTCAGGAGTCGGCTTGGGGATCCTGGTGTCGGGGCCGAACATGGACCGGGCCAGCCGGGCCCGCAGCCGCTGCGCGGGGGTGACCCGGCGCCGGACACCGTTGCTGTCGACGAGCGGGCCGATCTCGTACGGCGGGGACTGTTCGTGCTGGGTGAGGGTGAACAGCGCCTCCTGCGGGAGTTGTTCGTGGACCTCGATGTACTCGCCGTGCGGAAGCCGCTTGATGACCCCTGTCTCCCTGCCGTGCAGCACCTTGTCGCGGTCGCGGCGCTGGAGCCCCAGACAGATCCGCTTCGTCACGACGAAGGCGACCACCGGCACCACGAAGAAACCGACCCGCACGAACCAGGTGATCGTGTTGATCGACAGATGCAGATGGGTGGCCACGATGTCGTTGCCGCCACCGATCAGCAGCACGCCGTAGAGGCTCAGCCAGGCCACGCCGAGGCCCGTACGGACCGGGACGTTGCGCGGCCGGTCGAGAATGTGGTGCTCGCGCCGGTCGCCGGTGATCCAGCCCTCGATGAAGGGATAGACGCCGATGGCCGCCATGATGAGCGGGAAGAGGGAGAAAGGGATGAAGACGCCGAGCACCAGGGTGTGGCCCCAGGCGTTGATCTCCCATCCCGGCATCACCCGGATCAGCCCCTCGGAGAAGCCGAGATACCAGTCGGGTTGGGCGCCGGTGGTGACGAGGTCCGCGCGGTAGGGGCCGAACGCCCAGACGGGGTTGATGCTCGCGATGGCACCCATGACGGCCAGCACGCCGAAGGTGAGGAAGAAGAAGCCGCCCGCCTTGGCCATGTAGACCGGCAGGAGGGGCATCCCGACGACGGTTTTCTCGTCGCGGCCGGGCCCCGGGTACTGCGTGTGCTTGTGGTAAAAGACCAGGATCAGATGGGCGACGACCAGCCCCAGCATGATCCCCGGCAGCAGCAGCACATGGATCGGGAAGAGCCGCGAGATGATGTCGTGGCCCGGGAACTCCCCGCCGAAGAGGAACATCGAGAGGTACGTCCCCACGACCGGGACGGACAGGATCGCGCCGTCGGCGAAACGGAGGCCGGTGCCGGAGAGCAGGTCGTCCGGGAGCGAGTAGCCGGTCAGGCCGGTGATGATGCCGAGGAACAACAGGGTCCAGCCGAACACCCAGTTGAGCTCGCGCGGCTTGCGGAAAGCGCCGGTGAAGAAGACCCGCATCATGTGGATGAGCATCCCGGCGACGAAGACGAGCGCCGCCCAGTGGTGGATCTGCCGGATCAGCAGTCCGCCGCGTACGTCGAAACTGATGTCGAGCGTGGACTCGTACGCCCTGGTCATGATGACGCCGTTGAGCGGTGTGTACGTGCCGTTGTAGACGACCTCGACGCCGCTCGGCTCGAAGAACAGGGTGAGGTAGACACCGGTGAGGATCAGGACGAGGAAGCTGTAGAGGCAGACCTCGCCGAGCATGAACGACCAGTGGTCCGGGAAGACCTTGCGCATATTGGCCTTGGCGAGGGCGTAGAGGCCCAGCCGCCCGTCGGCCCAGTCGGCCAGCTTCTCACCCCTCGGAACCTCACCTCTGCGCGCGTAACTCCCTTTGTCTGAAGCCGTGTTCATCCGTACTGCCTCCCCCTCGGATCTTCCTCAGGGTGGCACGAGGGCCGACGGATGCCAACGGTGCGTACGCCGGTGTCAGCCGATGACTCCCTCGGCGCGAGCGGCGACCAGCCACTTCGGGAACTCCCCCACCAGACGGTCGTACAACTCGTCGTCGGACACGGCGCGCGGGTCCGAACCGGCGTGGAAGAACCCGGCGTTGTCGACGACCCGCCGCTGCGGCACCGCCAGCTCGTCGAGCCTGCGCAGGAAGTCGAACTGTTTGCTGGTCGCGTCCCCGAAGCCGATGAACTGCCAGAACAGCGGCAGCCGGGCCGACTTGCAGACGTACCGTTCGGCGGCGGATCTGCTGGTTGGTCCACCGTCGGTCTGGAAGACGACGAGTGCGGGGTCGGTCGCCCCGCTGTCGAGGTAGTGATCGATGACCGCGTCCATGGCCAGGTGATAGTTGGTTCTGCCCATGTGACCCAGGCCGGTGACGATCCGCTCGACGTGACCCTGGTGGTTGTCGAGCGCGATGTCCGTCGTGGCGTCGATGTCAGTCGAGAAGAAGAAGACCGGAACCGTCCCGTCGTCGTCCAGATGCGCGGAGAGCCCCAGAACCCGGTCCGCGAGCGCCTGAACGCTGCCGTCCTTGAAATAGGGCCTCATGGAACCGGAGTAGTCGACCACCAGATAGACGGCCGCCCGCTGACCGTCGAGCCCATGCCGTTCGACCGCCGCCCCGGCGCTCTTGTAGAGGCTGACCAGCGCGGGCGCTGTCTCCTGCACCTTGGTGAGACTGATCGCGGCCAAGGGTGGCTCCTTACCGGAATGTGCCGAACTGACGCAAATGCTGAGAGTACGTCACCCGGACGAGCGACAGCCCCCCATACTCTGTGACTCATGAAACGAACCGGCGTTCTCCTCCTCGCCGTTGTGCCGCTGCTGGTGACGACAGCCTGTCTGTCCGTCAGGTCGGACGACTCCCGCGGCCCCGACGCCAAGCGGGTGGAGGCCGGCCCGCTGGAGGCGGAGACCACGCTCGCGGACCCGGCGAAGAAGGAACTCGCCCAACAGATCGTGGCGAGCGCCGAGAACGGGACGCTCGACTGGCGCAGCGCGTACGGCTATGTCGAGGACATCGGCGACGGACAGGGCTACACGGCCGGCGTCATCGGCTTCTGCACGGGCACCCACGATCTGCTCACCCTCGTCGAGGACTACACGAAGGACCACCCGGACAACGCGCTCGCGCCCTACCTTCCCGCGCTGCGCAGGGTCGACGGTACGGACTCGCACGAGGGTCTCGATCCGGGGTTCCCGGCGGCCTGGAAGAAGGAATCGAAGGTCGCCGCCTTCCGGCAGGCGCAGGACGAGAAGCGGGACACCGGCTACTTCGAACCGGCGCTTCGGCTCGCCGTCCGTGACGGGCTGGGACTGCTGGGCCAGTTCGTCTACTACGACGCGATGGTCTACCACGGTCCCGGCGACGACTGGTTCAGCACGGGCGGCATCCGCGCCGCCGCCCTGAGGAAGGCCGCCGGCCCGGCGGAGGGCGGCGACGAGAAGGCGTACCTCGGCGCGTTCCTCGACGCCCGCCGCAAGGCGATGCTGGACAAGAGGCCGGGCGTGGACACCAGCCGCGTCGACACGGCCCAGCGGCGCTTCCTCGACAAGGGGAACCTGGAACTGCGTACACCGCTGGAGTGGAAGGTGTACGGGGACACGTACAAAGTGCCGTAGGACGTGCCGCGGCGCCCGCCAACGTCCGGTCGGGGACTGTGGCGAGCGCCGTGGTGTGTTCGTTCCGTACGCCGTTGTACGGGACGTCTTGGGTGGGCCCGTCAGACCGTCAGGGAACGGTCCGTCGGGCGGATCGGGGCCGGGAGGTCGCTCGCGCCCGTGAGGAAGCGGTCGACTCCGCGGGCCGCCGAGCGGCCCTCGGCGATGGCCCAGACGATGAGCGACTGGCCGCGGCCGGCGTCACCGGCGACGTACACGCCGGGGACGTTGGTCTGGAAGTCGGCGTCGCGGGCGATGTTGCCGCGCTCGTCGAGGTCCAGGCCGAACTGCTCGACCAGGCCGTTCTCGCGGTCGGTGCCCGTGAAGCCCATGGCGAGGGTGACCAGCTGGGCGGGGATCCTGCGCTCCGTGCCCGGCTTCGGGGTCAGCTTGCCGTCGATGAACTCGACCTCGGTGAGGTGCAGCCACTGCACGTTGCCGTGCTCGTCGCCCTCGAAGTGGGTCGTCGAGACGGAGTAGACGCGCTCGCCGCCCTCCTCGTGCGCCGAGGTGACCTTGTAGAGCATCGGGAAGGTCGGCCAGGGCTGCCCCGGGTTCCGCTCGTCGCCCGGGCGGGGCATGATCTCCAGCTGGGTGACGGAGGCCGCGCCCTGGCGGTGGGCGGTGCCCACGCAGTCCGCGCCGGTGTCGCCGCCGCCGATGACCACGACGTGCTTGCCCTCGGCGGTGACCGGCGGGGCCACGAAGTCGCCCTCCTGCACCTTGTTCGCCAGGGGCAGGTACTCCATCGCCTGGTAGACGCCCTTGAGCTCGCGGCCGGGGACCGGGAGGTCACGGGCGGTGGTCGCACCGGCGGCGATCACGACGGCGTCGTACCGCTTGCGCAGGTCCGTCGCCTTGAGGTCGCGGCCGATCTCGATACCGGTACGGAAGCGGGTGCCCTCCGCGCGCATCTGCTCGATACGGCGGTTGATGTGCCGCTTCTCCATCTTGAACTCGGGGATGCCGTAGCGCAGGAGGCCGCCGATGCGGTCCGCGCGCTCGTACACCGCGACCGTGTGACCGGCCCGCGTCAGCTGCTGGGCGGCGGCGAGACCCGCCGGGCCCGAGCCGATGACCGCGACCGTCTTGCCGGAGAGGCGCTCCGGGGCCTGGGGGGCGACATCGCCGGTCTCCCAGGCCTTGTCGATGATCGAGACCTCGACGTTCTTGATGGTGACGGCGGGCTGGTTGATGCCCAGCACGCACGCCGACTCGCACGGAGCCGGGCACAGGCGGCCGGTGAACTCCGGGAAGTTGTTCGTGGCGTGCAGACGCTCGGACGCCGACGTCCAGTCCTCGCGGTAGGCGTAGTCGTTCCACTCGGGGATCAGGTTCCCCAGCGGACAGCCGTTGTGACAGAACGGGATTCCGCAGTCCATGCAGCGGCCGGCCTGCTTGCTGATGATCGGCAGCAGGGAACCGGGAACGTAGACCTCGTTCCAGTCCTTGAGACGGACGTCCACCGGGCGGGACTTGGCGACCTCGCGGCCGTGGTTCAGAAAGCCCTTGGGATCAGCCATTGGTCGCCGCCTCCATCATCTTCTCGGTGATCTCGGACTCGGTGAGTCCGGCTCGCTCGGCGGCGTCCTTGGCGGCGAGCACTGCCTTGTACGTACCGGGGATGATCTTGCTGAATCGCTCCACCGCGACATCCCACTCGGCCAGGATCTTCTCGGCGACCGTCGAGCCGCTCTCCTCCTGGTGGCGGCGCACGACGTCGTGCAGCCACTGCTTGTCGGCGTCGTCGAGGGCCTCGACCGCGTCCACGTTGCCCACGTTGACGTTGTCGCGGTTCAGGTCGATGACGTACGCGATACCGCCCGACATACCGGCCGCGAAGTTGCGGCCCGTCTCGCCGAGGACGACCGCGCGTCCGCCGGTCATGTACTCGCAGCCGTGGTCGCCCACGCCCTCCGAGACGACCGTCGCACCGGAGTTGCGGACACAGAACCGCTCGCCCGTACGACCGCGCAGGAACAGCTCGCCGCCGGTCGCGCCGTACGCGATGGTGTTGCCCGCGATCGTCGAGTACTCGGCGAGGTGGTCGGCGCCCCGGTCGGGACGGACGATCACCCGGCCGCCGGAGAGGCCCTTGCCGACGTAGTCGTTGGCGTCGCCCTCCAGGCGCAGCGTGACACCGCGCGGCAGGAACGCGCCGAAGGACTGGCCGGCGCTGCCGGTGAAGGTGATGTCGATGGTGTCGTCGGGCAGACCGGCCCCGCCGAACTTCTTCGTCACCTCGTGGCCGAGCATCGTGCCGACCGTGCGGTTGATGTTGCGGATGGCGACCTGGGCGCGGACCGGCTGGGCGTCGGTCGCGCTGTTCGCGGCGAGGGCGTCGGCGGCGAGCTTGATCAGCTCGTTGTCGAGCGCCTTCTCCAGCCCGTGGTCCTGCTCGATGACCTGGTGCAGCGGGGTGCCCTCGGGCAGCTCCGGCACGTAGAAGAGCGGGGACAGGTCCAGGCCCTGCGCCTTCCAGTGGGTGATCGCCCGCTCCACGTCGAGGGTCCCGGCCTGGCCGACGGCCTCCTCGATGCTGCGGTAGCCGAGCTCGGCGAGGATCTCGCGGACCTCTTCGGCGATGAACTGGAAGAAGTTCACGACGTACTCGGCCTTGCCGGCGAACCGGTCGCGGAGCACCGGGTTCTGGGTGGCGATACCGACCGGGCAGGTGTCAAGGTGGCAGACGCGCATCATGACGCAGCCGGAGACGACGAGCGGCGCGGTCGCGAAACCGAACTCCTCGGCGCCGAGCAGCGCGGCGATGACGACGTCACGGCCGGTCTTGAGCTGGCCGTCGGTCTGGACGACGATGCGGTCGCGCAGCCCGTTGAGCAGCAGCGTCTGCTGGGTCTCGGCGAGGCCGAGCTCCCAGGGACCACCGGCGTGCTTGAGCGAGGTGAGCGGCGAGGCGCCCGTTCCGCCGTCGTGGCCGGAGATGAGGACGACGTCCGCGTGGGCCTTCGACACACCGGCGGCGACCGTGCCGACGCCGACCTCCGAGACCAGCTTCACGTGGATCCGCGCCTGCGGGTTCGCGTTCTTCAGGTCGTGGATGAGCTGGGCGAGGTCCTCGATGGAGTAGATGTCGTGGTGCGGCGGCGGCGAGATGAGGCCGACACCGGGGGTGCTGTGCCGGGTCTTGGCGACCCACGGGTACACCTTGTGGCCGGGCAGCTGGCCGCCCTCGCCGGGCTTGGCGCCCTGGGCCATCTTGATCTGGATGTCGTCCGCGTTGACCAGGTACTCGCTGGTCACACCGAAGCGGCCGGAGGCGACCTGCTTGATGCTGGACCGGCGCGCCGGGTCGTACAGGCGCTCCGGGTCCTCGCCGCCCTCACCGGTATTGGACTTGGCGCCCAGCTGGTTCATGGCGATGGCGAGGGTCTCGTGCGCCTCCAGGGAGATGGAGCCGTACGACATGGCGCCGGTGGAGAAGCGCTTGACGATCTCGCTGACCGGCTCGACCTCGTCGATGGAGATCGAGGGGCGGTCCGACTTGAAGCCGAACAGGCCGCGCAGCGTCATCAGGCGCTCGGACTGCTCGTTCACCCGGTCCGTGTACTTCTTGAAGATGTCGTAGCGGCGGGTGCGCGTGGAGTGCTGGAGGCGGAAGACCGTCTCCGGGTCGAACAGGTGCGGTTCGCCCTCGCGGCGCCACTGGTACTCGCCGCCTATCTCCAGGGCGCGGTGCGCCGGGGCGATGCCGGAGGCGGGGTACGCCTTGGCGTGCCGGGCGGCGACCTCCTTGGCGATGACGTCGATGCCGACGCCGCCGATCTTGGTGGCGGTGCCGTTGAAGTACTTCTCGACGAAGTCCGAGTCGAGACCGACGGCCTCGAAGACCTGGGCGCCCCGGTAGGAGGCGACGGTCGAGATGCCCATCTTGGACATGACCTTGAGGACGCCCTTGCCGAGGGCGTAGATCAGGTTGCGGATGGCCTGCTCGGGCTCGACGCCGGGCAGGAAGGTGCCGGCGCGGACCAGGTCCTCGACGGACTCCATCGCCAGGTACGGGTTCACCGCGGCGGCGCCGAACCCTATGAGCAGGGCGACGTGGTGGACCTCGCGGACGTCACCGGCCTCGACCAGCAGGCCCACCTGGGTGCGCTGCTTGGTGCGGATGAGGTGGTGGTGGACGGCGGCGGTGAGCAGCAGCGACGGGATCGGGGCGTGCTCGGCGTCCGAGTGGCGGTCCGACAGGACGATGAGACGGGCGCCGTTGTCGATGGCCGCGTCGGCCTCGGCGCAGATCTCGTCGAGGCGGGCGGCGAGGGAGTCGCCGCCGCCGCTGACCCGGTAGAGGCCGGAGAGGGTCGCGGCCTTCATGCCGGGCATGTCGCCGTCGGCGTTGATGTGGATGAGCTTGGCCAGCTCGTCGTTGTCGATCACCGGGAAGGGCAGGGTGACGCTGCGACAGGAGGCGGCGCTGGGCTCCAGCAGGTTGCTGGCGGGGCCGAGGGAGGAGCGCAGGCTGGTGACCAGCTCTTCGCGGATGGCGTCCAGCGGCGGGTTGGTGACCTGCGCGAACAGCTGGGTGAAGTAGTCGAAGAGCAGACGCGGACGCTCGCTCAGCGCGGCGATCGGCGAGTCGGTGCCCATGGAACCGAGGGGCTCGCCGCCGGTCTTGGCCATCGGCGCGATGATGACGCGCAGCTCTTCCTCGGTGTAGCCGAAGGTCTGCTGACGGCGGGTGACCGAGGCGTGGGTGTGCACGATGTGCTCGCGCTCGGGGAGGTCGGAGAGCTCGATCTCGCCGGCCTCCAGCCACTCCGCGTAGGGCTGCTCGGCGGCGAGGCCGGCCTTGATCTCGTCGTCCTCGATGATGCGGTGCTCGGCGGTGTCGACGAGGAACATCTTGCCGGGCTGGAGGCGGCCCTTGCGGACGACCTTCGCGGGGTCGATGTCGAGGACGCCGACCTCGGAGCCGAGGACGACGAGGCCGTCGTCGGTGACCCAGTAACGGCCGGGGCGCAGTCCGTTGCGGTCGAGGACCGCGCCGACCTGGACACCGTCGGTGAAGGTGACGCAGGCCGGGCCGTCCCAGGGCTCCATCATCGTGGAGTGGAACTGGTAGAAGGCGCGGCGGGCCGGGTCCATGGAGTCGTGGTTCTCCCACGCCTCCGGGATCATCATCAGCACGGAGTGGGGCAGCGAACGGCCACCGAGGTGGAGCAGCTCGAGCACCTCGTCGAAGGACGCGGAGTCGGAGGCGTCGGGCGTGCAGATCGGGAAGACCCGCTCCAGGCCCTTGTCGCCGAAGAGGTCGGAGACGAGCTGCGACTCACGCGCCCGCATCCAGTTCCGGTTGCCCTTGACCGTGTTGATCTCGCCGTTGTGGGCGACGAAGCGGTACGGGTGGGCGAGCGGCCACGACGGGAAGGTGTTCGTGGAGAAGCGCGAGTGGACGAGCGCGACGGCCGACGCGAAGCGGCGGTCGGACAGGTCCGGGAAGAAGGGCTCGAGCTGGCCGGTGGTCAGCATGCCCTTGTAGACGATGGTCCGCGCGGAGAGCGAGGGGAAGTAGACGCCGACCTCGCGCTCGGCGCGCTTGCGCAGCGCGAAGGCCTTGCGGTCGAGGTCGATGCCCTTGGCGGGTACCTCGGCGCCGTCCGCGACGAAGATCTGCCGGAAGGCGGGCATCGTCGAGCGGGCGGTGGCGCCGAGAAGTGCGGGGGCGACGGGGACCTCGCGCCAGCCGAGGACGGTCAGGCCCTCGTCGGCGGCGATCGTCTCGATACGTGAGACGGCCTCGGCGGTGGTCGGGTCGGCCTCGGTCGCCGTCTCCTCCGGGAGGAAGGCGATGCCGACGGCGTAGGCGCCGGCCTCGGGCAGCTCGAATCCGGCCACCTCGCGGAAGAACGCGTCCGGGACCTGCGACAGGATGCCGGCGCCGTCGCCGGAGTCGGGCTCGGAGCCGGTGGCACCGCGGTGCTCGAGGTTACGCAGAACCGTGAGCGCCTGCTCGACCAGCGCATGGCTCGCCTCGCCGGTGAGGGTGGCCACGAAGCCGACGCCACAGGCGTCGTGCTCGTTGCGGGGGTCGTACATACCCTGCGCAGCAGGGCGAGCATCCATGAAGGACCACTTCTGGCCATTCTCGGAATGCTGGGACGGCTGGCGCGGCGTACGCATCGGCTCTCCCGTCGTCGTTGTGTGGCATATGCATTAAGCCGAGGGACGACGCTGGCCCTCTTGGAGTGCAAAATTTCACGCAGGTTACATGATGGGGCGATTCTCGGGAACCGGATATCGCGTACCAACATGCGGACACCGCGGCGTGCGGGGTGGTGACCGCGCTGCGGTGGAAGCAATTGGGGGTCGAAGCGGACAGATCGTTGTCCCCCGGCCCATGGCGAGGAGAGCGTCGTCGCCCTCCCCGCAGGTGCGCCGCAGGCTTCATTGCCCACAGCGCTTACGGCTCATGCCCCGTGGTTAAGCGTTCGAAACCAGCGAGTAACGGCTACTTATGCGGCCCAACGCATAAGTGCACGGTCACCTATCCTACGGCCGCACCGAACAGGTTGCCCAGGGCGTACGTCACACCGGCCGCCGCGCCGCCCAGCGCGAGCTGCCGCAGCCCGCTGAACCACCAGGTCCGAGCGGTCACACGGGCCACCACCGCACCGCAGGCGAAGAGCCCGACGAGCGCGACCAGGACGGCGGGCCACAACGCGGTCGCCCCGAGAAGATACGGGAGTACGGGCAGCAGGGCGCCCAGCGCGAACGCCCCGAAGGACGAGACCGCGGCGACGGCGGGCGAGGGCAGGTCACCGGGGTCGATGCCCAGCTCCTCGCGGGCGTGTATCTCCAGCGCCTGCTCGGGGTCGCGCGAGAGCTGCCGGGCCACTTCACGGGCGAGCCTCGGCTCGACGCCCCGGGACTCGTAGAGCGCGGCGAGCTCACGTTCCTCGTCCTGGGGGTGCTTTCTCAACTCCCGCCGTTCGACGTCCAGTTCGGCCTGGACGAGCTCGCGCTGCGAGGCGACGGAGGTGTACTCGCCGGCCGCCATGGAGAAGGCGCCGGCAGCAAGACCGGCGAGCCCGGTGATGACCACGGTCTGGTGCGAGACGGATCCGCCGGCGACACCGGTCATCAGGGCGAGATTGGAGACGAGCCCGTCCATCGCCCCGAAGACGGCCGGCCGCAGCCACCCACCACTGACATCCCGGTGGGTGTGGTTGTCGCGGTGCGCCTCGTGCAGCGCCGCCTCGGTGTCGATGATGGCCATGTCGTCCCCCAACTGATTCTGCCGCTGTCGCCTCTGGCGTTGCTTCTGAAATGTTTCCAAATTGGACTGATTCCAAGTTAGACTGATTCCACTTTTCGACAACCCTAAAAGTACGCCGCCGATTCCCCCTCCGCCAGCAAGGCGAGGCTGCCCTCACCTGCACATTCACCTCGATCGCTCATCCGTGTGCGGGCTCGCACAAATGTCGACCGGGTGATGCTGGGGCGCCTGAGGCTCGTGCGAACCGCTCCGGTGGGACAGTTCCGCAAAGGGTTCCGCTCCCCGGGAGGGAGCCCCTGGAACCCTCCGGAGGAGAGGCCGCGTATGGCATCGATCGCCTGCATTCCCTCGGTCCCGGCGCCCCAAGACGCCGCCGTACTCCGCGACAGAGCACGCGGCGCCCTGCTCGGTCTGGCCGTGGGGGACGCGCTCGGCGCCCCCGCCGAGAACATGAAGCCCTCGGAGATCCGCGCCCGCTGGGGCCGCATCACCGGCTACGTGGCCGAGAACCCGGCCGGCACGGACGACACGGAGTACGCGATCTTCTCGGGCCTCCTCCTCGCCCGGCACGGCTCGGCCCTCACCCCGGCCCATGTGGAGGCGGCCTGGCACCACTGGATCGCCGACCTCGACGAGGGGCCCTTCCGGGGCGCGGGATTCAGCGAACGCGGCACGCTGGAGAACCTGCGCCGCGGCCTCGCGGCCCCGATCTCGGCCCAGCACCGGCACGCCTGGAGCGACGGCCTCGCGATGCGCGCGGCCCCTTTCGGCGTCTTCGCGGCGGGCCGCCCGGCCGAGGCGGCCCGGCTGGTGGCGATCGACGGGTCGGTGAGCCACGACGGCGAGGGCATCTACGGCGGCCAGGCGGTCGCGGCGGGCGTGGCGGCGGCGATGGCGGGCGCGCCGACCATCGCCGTGGTGGCCTCCGCCCTGGCGGTGGTCCCCGACGACTCCTGGACGGCACGCTCCCTGCGCCGCGCGGTGGCGGTCGCCCACCGGGGCGAACGCGCGGTCCGCTCCGCGGTGGTCATCGGCGGCTACCCCTGGACCGACCTGGCCCCCGAGGCGGTCGCCCTCGCCTTCGGCGCGTACGCGGCGGCCGACGGTGACTTCACGGAATCGGTGCTGACAGCCGTCAACATGGGCCGCGACGCCGACACGACAGCGGCCGTCGCGGGCGCCCTGGCAGGCGCGACACGCGGCGCCTCGGCGATCCCGCCCCACTGGGCCGAGCCGATCGGCCCGGCCCGCGGCACCTGCCTCCCCTCGATGGCAGGCCACCACATCCTCGACATCGCGGAACTACTGACCCCGGGCGAGGGCGGCAAGTGGGGCGTCGCGAAGCCGGTCACGCCGGAGCAGGCGGCGTACGTCCTCGCCTCGGACGACGACACGGCGACGGCAAGGGAGGCACGCCCGTGAACCAAGGTCCGCGAACGAGCCCCGCCCCACCTACCCCAGCCCGTCCGGCGTTTGAGGACGAGGCCGTCCAGGCCGAAGCGGGGGTCTGGGGGCGGCAGCCCCCAGGGATGGGACGGGTAGGGGCGGCGGGGGCGATCGGACTCAAGGCGAACTCGTAC